>NZ_LT854616.1 GCF_900184255.1 Haloimpatiens massiliensis
TCACTTTCCTTTATATATTTTAATTCTATAATCCACTGAAATTTTGTTATATCTTTAAATTGAATTTTTCTCTTAAGCATTATATCTACATAGCCTTTGTTGTTTTCCGCTTCACTTTGTATGAAATAAGTGCCATCTATGCCTAAAAGGGTTAAAAACATCATTTTAATGTGCTTTTCATCCATTTGCATTAAATCTCTATTGGATAAATCCTCTAGTATTTTACTTATAATTTCCACCAAAGGTTCTATGTTTCCATAAGCTCTCATTTCAGTTATTGCATCTCTAACATCTTTTATTTGTATATTATATTCTAAGTTCATCCTTTGGAAATACTGTTCCCAATAAATTGTTTTTATCACGTAATTAGGTACTTTAAGTATAGTACCACTAAGTCCTTGACCCTTTATTGTAAGCATACCTAAATAAAACAATAGGGATTTGAAATTTTCACTTACACTATACATAGTATGAATATTAAATCTATCCACTAGCATAGTAGAGGTTTCTCCTTTATTCATTATTTCCTCTAAAGCTCCCCTATCATTAAAATTATAAGCCAGCTGATTAACTCTTCCATAATCCGTTTTTACATTATTGTCTATCATCTCTTTTGGATAACGATTATACATCAAATAATTATCTAAAAAATACATGGACATATCTGGATTAAAAACTGATTTACTATTTTCATTAAATTTATATCCATCATAATAAGTAGTCATATCAGTACATATTTTTTCTCTAAGCTCTGTATCCTTTATATTTACTTCGTCCATAATCCATGATAATTCTTCCCTTGTAAATCCCATCATGGCATTAAGATTTTCATCTAATGTATAATTTCTAGTTATATTAAATCCACTAGTTAAATCATCCAGCATTATAGGACTTACACC
>NZ_LT854617.1 GCF_900184255.1 Haloimpatiens massiliensis
GAGGAGGAAATTTAACCAGTAAGAAAGAATATAAATATACAACAGCAGAATCACTAGGTAACTGTACAAAAGCTTACAACTACAATTACGGTGATTCTATCTGGAAAGACAAGCTAACAAATTTTGATGGAAAAGAAATAACCTATGATAACATAGGAAATCCATTAACCTATAACGGATACACTTTCACCTGGGAAAGAGGAAGAATGTTATCCTCAATAAAAGGTAATGGCAAGGATATAAAATTCAAATACAATGATCAAGGCATAAGAACAGAAAAAACAGTAAATGGTGTCACCACAAAATATCACCTAGTAGGCGGCAGTGTAACCTATGAAGATAATGGAAAACACAAAATACACTACACTTACGACAGTTCAGGCAAACTTATAAGTATGAACCTAAACGGAGCAGAATACTATTATGTAAGAAATGCTCAGGGTGACATTATAGGATTAATAAATGCTCAAGGGGAAAAGGTTGTATCTTACACCTATGATTCCTGGGGAAAACTTATCTCTATAGAAGGAAGTTTAAAGGATACAGTAGGAGAGAAGAATCCTTATAGGTATAGAGGATATAGGTACGACAGTGAGACAGGAATGTATTATCTGCAAAATAGATACTATAATCCAGAATGGGGTAGATTTATCAATGCAGATGGGATTATAGGTGAAACGGGAGAATTATTAGGACATAATTTGTTTGCTTACAGCAAGAATAACTGGGCAAATATGAGTGACTATAGTGGATTCAGACCGGTATATACTTTAGGTGAAGAGACAGAGGCAATGAGGGCAGCGTCTTATGCGGTGATGAATAGAACTAGAGCCAATAGAGTTTCTAGAGCAAGTGGAAGAGTTGAAAAGTATTATCCTTCAGTTTCTGGTAAAATGTCAGCTGCTTATGGAACGTCAATAGGAGTAGTTGAGAATATTTCTAGAAAATCGGTAGGATATATAGATAAAAGTAACGCTATACACTTTTATCCTAAGACGAGCATAGTTCAAAAGATGTATCCCTATGCACAAAAGGCTAAAAAACTATCAAAATGGTTTACAGTAATAACAAGTGGATTTGATATAAGTAAAACATGGGATCCATCTGTAAAAATGC
>NZ_LT854618.1 GCF_900184255.1 Haloimpatiens massiliensis
TGTAGTGCGTCAAAATATAGCTTTTGAAAACTGCATTTCTAAGTCAAATTATAACTATAACTCCAATAACTATCCAGTAATTAAATGCATTTTAAATAATCATATTATTGCTAAATAAAACCTCCTAATGACTTGACATCATTTGGAGGTTATTTTAAGCTTATTATAAAAACTAGAGAAAGGAAAGGGAAGAACCCCAAGCCGTGCAAAGCGAAGGTTCTTCCCTAAAAATAAGAGCGTAAGCTCTTACAACCTATTATTATGATAAGATTATTTTCACAACTATGCAAGTGTTTTAAACAAATTTCTTTTGAAAATGAGATAAATATTTTTGAAGAGTATATGAAAACGGTTAATTCAGAGGCTTTGGTATGTCCATTCTGCGGATCTAAACACGATCTATCCCTATTTGCCTCTTATAAACGCCATCTTGTGACTTATGATAATAATGAAGTTCACGATAATATAATAACTATCAATAGATATATTTGCCCGTCATGCGGACATACTCATGCTATCCTACCTTCGGTAATTGTGCCCTACATGTCATTTAGCTTTAAATTTACTGTGTCTATTATTCATGATTATCTTGTACATAAATTTACCTCTGTAGAAGCTATGTGTGAACATTACTGTATAGCAATATCTACATTCTATCGAATTTTAAATAAATTCAAAGAACATAAACAACTATGGCTTGGACTTTTACAAGACAGGCTTATTTCTAACTTAAGTTTTATACAACGTGTTATAAATAGTACCTTTATTGAAATTGAAACCTTTATAACAAACTTTTTTAATAGAAATGGATTATCCTTTTTTCAAGGAACATCATAATTAAGCTATAGCTATATGCTTTTAATTTTATTTTATATATACCACTCAATACGATAATGGATATTATAATTTCTCCATGATAGCATTTTTATAGAGGTGATGTTGAAATGAATAACAAAGAAATGATTGAAATAGCTTCTATTAGACTAGCCCTAATAGCTCCAGCTATAAATAACACTTATACCGAAAGCTCCAAAATTGCTTATTATAGGCGTGTTGCAACTACTCCTGTAAAATTACCTAACGGTAAGTCAGTTTTGTATAGTCCTGGAACACTATCTAATTGGGAATCAGATTATAATAGGTTTGGTTTTGAGGCCCTTCTACCGAAGACGCGTAGCGACATAGGTAAAACCAGAAAATTAAATGATGTAGCCATAGAACAGATATATATTCTAAAAAATACATTTCCTAAAATTAATGCTACTCTTATATATCATAAACTTATCGAAGATGGCCTTATCAATGAAAAAAGCATATCCTTATCTACAGTTCAAAGATTTATAAAAAATAATGATCTTAAATCTGCTAGATGCATAAATATGAAAGATCGAAAAGCCTTTGAAGAAGAGTTTGCAACTGGTATGTACCAAGGTGATACATGTTATGGCCCGTATATTACTGAAAATGGCATACGTAAAAGAACATATCTAATTATGCTAATTGATGACAAATCAAGGCTTATCGTTGGCGGAAGATTTTTTTACAATGATAACTCTTATAATTTTCAAAAGGTACTTAAAGAATCTATTGCTAGATACGGCATACCTAATAAACTTTATTTGGACAACGGTTCTCCTTATAAAAATGAACAATTAAGTCTTATCTGTGGATCCCTTGGAATAGTAGAACTGCACACCATGGTAAGGGATGGAGCATCCAAAGGAAAAGTAGAAAGAAACTTTAGAACATTAAAAAGTAGATGGCTAAACGCTCTAGATACAGAATCTATATCTTCCTTAGCGGAGCTAAACGATGAGCTATTCGCATATATAAACAAGCATAATGTAACAGTACATTCAGCTACATCACAACGTCCTATCGATAGATATAAAAGCGATTTAGCTCATGTTAAAGTAGCTGCTGATAGTGAGTGGTTGGATAATTGCTTTATGAATCGCATACAACGAAGAGTTAATAATGACTCAACAATAAGCATTGATAAAATATCCTATGATGTACCTATGCAATTTATAGGACAAAAAATTGAAATAAGATATTTACCTGATGATATGGATAATGCATATGTATATTATGAAAATGTTAAATACAGTATTAGAAAAACAAATAAGGTTGAAAATGGTAAAACTAAGCGTAAGAATGCATTTACTATAAATTATTCAAAGGATGGTTTTAAAAATGTTTAAACAATTTTATGGTATGACAATGAATCCATTTGAAAAAGGTATAAAAGAAAAAGATGCCTATATGTCAAATGATCTAAAAGAGATGATATCAAGACTTGAGTATCTTAATGAAGCTAGGGGAATCGGCTTATTTACAGCTTCTCCTGGCAGTGGAAAAACCTTTGCCTTAAGATGCTTTACTAAAAAAGTAAACCCTAATTTGACAAAAGTTATATATCTTTGCTTTACTACTGTAACTACTACTGAGTTCTATAGACAATTTTGCATCTCCTTAGGAATTGAACCTTCCTCTCGTAAATCTGATATGTTTAAGAGTATAAAAGATTATATGGAAAGTATGAGTACAGATAAACGTGTGCACTATATATTAGTTTGGGATGAAGCACAATACCTAAACAATGATATTTTAAAGGATTTAAAGCTACTTATGAACTTCTCCATGGATTCAAAGGACTGTTTTTCTTTAGTTTTGATAGGACAACCTGTGTTAAATAATATCTTAGAAAAACAGATACATGAGGCATTAAAGCAAAGAATTATAATAAATTATAATTTTGGAGGACTTTCTGAACTTGAAGCTTTAGAATATATTAATTCTAGATTATCATTAGCAGGGGCTTCGCCAGAAATATTTGATAACAATGCTGTTTTGGCTGCATATAGAAGTTGTGCTGGCTCTATAAGACGCTTAAATATGATATTAACTAAAGCTTTAATAATAGGTGCGCAGCACGAAAAAAACGTAATCGATACTGATATAATAATGGCTGCCGCCAATGAAATATCATTGCATTAAAATCACAAGGAGCGCTAGCTCCTTTTTCTTTTAGGTGCAAAATGATTTTTCATTAAAAATAAAGTGATTTTGTAGAAATAATTTGACGTAAATTGTACAATAATTATAGAAATAAACTGACGTTTAAATTAGGAGAAATTTGACGTTTAACA
>NZ_LT854619.1 GCF_900184255.1 Haloimpatiens massiliensis
CCCCGAAGGGAACTTCATCGCTCGACTTGCATGTGTTAGGCACGCCGCCAGCGTTCGTCCTGAGCCAGGATCAAACTCTCAATTTAAAGTTCAATCTCAAACTCAAATTCACTGACTTTATGATTTATCATCATCATCTCTGTTTAATTTTCAAAGACCAGTTTTTTTCTGTCGCTTCAAGCGACTTAATCATTTTACCACATTAAATTTAAATTGTCAACACTTTTTATTTTTGTTTTAATTTAAATTTTTATGGGTCTACGCCGCAGTTATTAGCGACATGTGTTATTTTATCATAAAAAGTTTATATATCCTCTAAGAAAAGTCTGTTTATAATAAATTATTATTAATTTATTTAATATATCTCATTATTAATTTACTTTTCATATATAGATACACCTGGATTAGTTATTTATGTATAAACATTATTTTATCACAACTATGAAAGTATTATTCCAAAATAATCTATAAAAGTAAAAATAAAAGTCATAATTATGTTATTATATAAATCAAGAATATTATTATTTTCTTATTCAACTACCAATTTTACAAGTGCCTTTGTTGTAAGTATATTTATTTACAAGATATTTGCATATTTCATGTAAAATTTTATAAAATTTTTATATAGAGGTTTGTGCATAAAAGTTATAAAATTTTTATAAGGAGGTTTTATGCGTACAAGTTATAAATATTTCTGGTAGTAGTGTGTTAAAGATGCTACACCTTATATATTTTTGTAATCTTTACGCAAAAATGATTATTATGGGGCTATCAAAACAAAATGATTATTCATTTAAAGAAAAAGAATTAAATACTAATTCCTGTTACACTTTATGTACTAAAGATAATTCTCTAAATATCAATTCTGTAGGCTGGAGTAGAAATCCAAAACACAATTGCAATATAAAAGATCACTGGCTTAGAAAGAAAAAATTCAACTACTGGAACATATGTAATCAAGAGTACCTATTCAATATAACTGTAACTAATTTTGATTATGTAGGATTAATCTCCATTTATCTTTTAGATATAAAAAATAAAACTCAAACTGAAAAAAGTTTTAAAGTTCCTTTTGCTGTTGGATGCAACCTTCCAAATAAAGTATATGATAATATAGCTATTTCTAAAAAGGGCTTCAACTTAAATATAAACAATAGTCAATATAAAACGGAGTTACAAGTTTACTGTTCAAATTTTAATAACCACACTTTAAAAGGTAATTTTATAATTAATAATAATTTAAAACATGAAACTTTAAATGTAGTTATCCCTTGGAGTACTAAAAAATTTCATTTTACCTCTAAACAAAACTGTCTCCCTGTTTCAGGTGCTCTATGCATGGATGAAACTAACACTATACTATTTAGCATTAATACTTCTTTTGCTTCTTTAGACTTTGGTAGAGGATTATGGCCCTACAATACCTTTTGGAATTGGTGCTCTTTTTCAGATAAACATAATGAGATGAATTTAGGTATTAATTTAGGCAGTGGATGGACAGATAAAACTGGATTAAACGAAAATGCCATAACTGTAAATGATAAAATTATAAAAATAAGTGATGATGTAGAATTCATATATGATAAGTGTAATGTTATGAACAAGTGGTATATACGCACTAAAAACTCTGATAAAATAACTCTAACATTTTCTCCTTTTATAGAAAAACGAATGAAGACTAATTTTCTAATAGTAAGATCAGATTTTTGTCAACTTTATGGATATTTTTCAGGCAAAATAATAGATGAAGATAACAAAGATTTAAATATAAATAATATTTTTGGTACAGTAGAAGAGCACACTGCTAAATGGTAACAATGAGGCTATCGCATTAAAGGATTCACATACAATATATTGTTTTGCAAGTTTAAAGTTAGCACAATATATAGTAGGATTTATTCTTAGTGCGACAGCTCCATAAACTTTAATTTTATAATAGTACTAAACCAAGTTTATCCATTCTTCCATTAGTATATCTACTTGATTTTCTAAAATAGCCTTTTGTTCACAAATCTCATTTAGCTTCTGAAAATCATAGCTATATTGAGCCATGTTATTGTTTAATTTATCAATCTGATTTTCAAGAGTATTAATTTTTACTTCTAATTGCCTTAACTTATATTTTATATTTTTTTCTTTATTTTTATCATAAGTTACTTTTTTATTTTCTTTATTGCTATTTTGTTGAATAATACCCTTTTCTATATTATTTTCTTTATTAATTAATAATTTTTCCTTCATACGTTTTTGCTTGTAATATTCATAATTTCCTCCATAATTAACAAGCTTTTTATTTTTTAATTCCACAATCCTATCACTAAGAGTATTTATAAAATACCTATCATGTGATATAAGCAATACTGTTCCTTGAAATTCTAAAAGAGCCTGTTCTAATGTTTCTCTTGAATCTATATCTAAATGATTAGTAGGTTCGTCAAGTACTAAAAAATTTATATTATTAAACATCAACTTACATAGCTTCAATCTGCTTTTTTCCCCACCTGATAGATTTTTAACTTTTTTGAATACGCTTTCTCCATAAAACATAAATCTTGCTAAATATGCTCTAGCTTTTCCTTCAGTTATTACAATGTCTTCCATGAAACACTCCAATATAGTATGTTCATCATTATTAAATATAATATTTTGTGGTAAATATCCAATATTAACACCTGCGCCTAATTGGATTTTTCCATGATCTGCACTATACTCATTAATCAACATTTTAATTAAAGTAGATTTACCACTTCCATTTTTCCCAATCAGAGCAACTCTCTCCCCATATCTTACATACATATTTGCGTCATTAAATAGGATTTTTTTATCAAATTTCTTTACTAACCCCTCCATACAAACAACATCTTTTCCTGATCTATCATTACTATTAAATATAATTTTCATATTATCTCTTTCTAAAATAGGTTTATTAATTCTAGTGATTTTATCCAACCTCTTCTGAATACTTTCAGCTCTTTTAAAGAATTTTTCATTCTCACCTCTTCTCCCCCATTCTCTCAAGTCTTTTATTGATTTTTCCATTGCTTTAATTTTCTTTTGCTGTTCTTCAAATGCTTCTAGTTGCAAAAGTGTTCTTTTCCTCTTTTCCCTTATATAATCAGAATAATTTCCTTTATAGATTTGAGAATCCATATCTTCAATTTCTACTATCTTACTAACCACACTATCCAAAAAATATCTATCATGAGATACTATAACCACGACACCTTTATATTTTGAAAGGAATTCCTCTAACCATTCCATTGCTTCCATATCCAAATGATTAGATGGCTCATCGAGAAGTAAAATATCTGGATTTTGTAAGAGTATTTTTCCTAGAATCACCATACTTTTTTCCCCACCACTTAACACTTCAAATTTTTGAACTTTAAGTCCTTCCGTAATACCCAGCCCTGTACAGACTTTGCTTAAATTCTCTTCCATTTCATATCCACCTTCATGCTCAAAAGCTTGCTGAAGGTCGCCATACTTCTTAATTATAATATCCAATTCTTTACCAGATAAATTACTCATTTGCAATTCAAAATTTCTCATACTTTTAAGTATGCCCTCTTGCCTTTCGAAAGCAGTTTTTAAAACATCTAAAACAGTATACCGTCTAGGATATTTGGGAATTTGATCTAAATATCCTAAAGTAGCACCTTTCTTTATCATAATTTCTCCTTTATCTTGTTTCTCGATTCCTGATATTATTTTTAATATAGTTGTTTTACCTGTTCCATTTCTCCCTATAATACCTATCTTCTCTCCAGTTTTCACTTCAAAAGTAATATTATTAAATATTTTGGTTGCTCCATAATATTTTTCCACTCCACTTAATGCTAATTCTATCATTTATATCTCTCCCTACTTATATCTACTTATTTTAATATTGTTTAAGCCGACAAAAAAAGTCCAAACAACTAATCGCTGCCTGAACTTTTTTCTAAAATAGTATATTTTATTATTAATAATTTTTTATCATAGCACCTAACACTTACTATATAAAAATGTACCTTAATAATTTTTTATTTAAGTAAGTACTGTAATTGAAATTTAGCAATTATTATTTTTGCAAATAACTATTGTTATATACCAACTTACAGTATTTACTTTACTACTAAAAAATAAATTAAAAGTTTAAATCTGCATTTTATACTAGTATTTGTGCAAAATTTATTAATATGTTACTTATTAATGTAAAATAAAAATCCAGACAAGCAACCGCTATACCTGGATATACATTCTTAAATTTAATTATCGGCATAAAATGGCTCACTTGCTTTAGCTAACATTATATTTAATTTTAGACGCACTACCCCCTAGGTACATTGTTAAATTAAAACAAATTCCAAATATAGAAATTGGTAGTATATCTAAAACAGTATTAACTAAAACCAAGTTTTTCATTTTCACACCTCCTAAATAAAAACTAAATAATCATGTATAATTGTAACACATATTGAAATAATCTACAATATATTTCTAATACAAATTGTTGGTTGTGACAAACTAATATACATTCTACAATCAAAATACTAAATTCTCTATTAAAACAAAGTCATCTTCTATTTCAATATTACAAAATAAGTGCTCTTCACTCAACACCAATTTCAATACAGTTTCTACTTCTTTATCGGCTAATTTTTTTCTGCAATCATATTACAAAAAAATTAATATTTTTCTCTTATTTTGATTTACTTAAAAGCCTATATATCACCATTTTAGCTACAAATAAAAAAAGACAATCAAATATGACTGTCTTTTGGTGGAGAATAAGGGATTCGAACCCTTGACCCCCTGCGTGCAAGGCAGGTGCTCTCCCAGCTGAGCTAATCCCCCATATGGTGGACCTTCAGGGACTCGAACCCCGGACCTACCGGTTATGAGCCGGTTGCTCTAACCAACTGAGCTAAAGATCCAATAACCTGGCGACGACCTACTCTCCCACAGGGCTTCCCCTGCAGTACCATCGGCGCTTTGAAGCTTAACCGTCCTGTTCGGAATGGGAAGGGGTGTTACCTTCAAGCCATAATCACCAGATGCTATAGTTCTTAGGTCTTTAGACCTTAGAAATATAGTACTCCTCAGCTCTGCTGAGCGAGTTTCCTTTAAAAGAACTTATTGTTCTTTCAAAATTGCACAGTGTGGAAAATCTTTAGTTAATTAATTTGATCAAGCCCTCGACTTATTAGTATCGGTCAGCTGAACATGTTACCATGCTTACACCTCCGACCTATCAACCTGGTAGTCTTCCAGGAGTCTTACTAGCTTACGCTATGGGAAATCTAATCTTGAGGTGGACTTCACGCTTAGATGCTTTCAGCGTTTATTCCTTCCCAACATAGCTACCCAGCTATGCCACTGGCGTGACAACTGGTGCACCA
>NZ_LT854620.1 GCF_900184255.1 Haloimpatiens massiliensis
GAAGCAAGTGCCATAAGAAAAATCTGTCTTTAAGTCCACAATAAATATATTTTTTAAGACTGCTCGCAATACGCCAAGAAATTCTAATGTCTTCAAATATCAATACCCTAAAGCTTTCAAACTCGCTTCTAACGGCGCTCAAACATGAAAGCTTCTTAACGGGTATTGATATTTGAAAACAAAGAATTTCTAAGGCTAGCTCAATAGTCTAAAAAAATATATTTATTGTTACCTTAAAGACAGATTTTTCGGTTCATACGTACATTACTTATGGGCGAGACAGCCTACTGAAGGAGGATTTTCCTCCACTATGTTACGGAAAATCTTTAATTAAATAAATGGGATAGCAAAAAAGCTATAACTATTTCATTAAATGGAATAGTTATAGCTTTTTCTTTTAGCGCTTTAAAAATCTTTTATTGGCGATAGCCAACCTAAATACATAGAAATGATTAAGATTTATACAAACCAATGCCTCACGGCAAAATATATTAACTCTTACATATTAATGTATTTTCATAATCAATTATTCATTAGTATATAATCAAAGTTAATAATTCTATCTCACAATTAATAAAAATAATATTGTAGATTAAACGAAAGGCTACGCCTAAAAAATATTATGAGCGTTTTTTTATAAATTAAAGATTTTCTATAGCGAAGAGGAGGAAAATCATCCTTTAGTAGGCTTCTCCTCTCAAACCACATACATATTAAACTAAAAATATGATTTTAATGTAGTAATAAATGTGGAATTTGGGACTATTGAACTAGCCTTAGAACTTCTTATGTCTCACAGTTAAAGACCCGTTAAGAAGCTTTCATGTTTGAACGAGGAACGAGTGAGTTTGAAAGCTTTAGGGGCTTTAACTGTGAGACATTTAGAAGTTCTT
>NZ_LT854621.1 GCF_900184255.1 Haloimpatiens massiliensis
GAAAGTTAAATGGTAAGAAAGAAGTTGAAGTTTTGTTTCAAGAAATGGATGGAATCTGGTTGAGCATCCAAGGAAAAGACAGACCTAAAGGAAAAAAGTCTAAAAAGAAAGAACTGAAGCTTGGAGTAAGCTATGAAGGCTGGAAGAAGAGAAATGGTAGTAAAGATGCTTATGTAGTTGAAAATAAAATAGCTTGGGCTAGTTTTGATAGTAGTAAAAAATTTAAAGAGCTTAGTGATGCTAGTATTGCTGAAATTTATAATATAGATGAAATAGATACAAGAATTTTAAATGGAGATGGAGCATCATGGATAAAACAAAGTTTAGGAGAAGAAGGTGTGTATTTTCAACTAGATCCATTTCATAGAAGTCAGGCTATAATAAGAGCCATACAAGATAAAAAAGAAGCTCATAAATTAATAAAAATGTTAAATGAAGGAAAAGTAGAAGAAAGCTTTGAGTATATAACAAATCTAATGATTAAGTATAGTGACGATGAAAATAAATTTAAGAAATTAGAAAAGCTATACATGTATTTTTTTGATAACAAGATAGGATTAAAGCCATATAAGCTAAGGAAAGAAATTAAAATGCCGAAGGCGCCGGAAGGATTAGAATACAGAAATTTAGGCACAATGGAGCATAATATCTGTGATGTATTAGCTCAAAGAATGAAAGGAAGAAAAATGAGTTGGTCAATTAGAGGTGCTAATAATTTAGCTAAAATACTAGCTGAAAAGGCAAGTAAAAGAATATACAATGTAGTAAATGAAATGTGTTCTAGTGTTATTTCAGATGATGAGCTAGAAAAAATAACAGAAATGATTACATTAACAGCAGCTGATGTAAATAAGAAAGTTGGTAAAGGCAAAGTATACCCAATACACCAAGGGAAGATGCCATTTACAGGCTGCGCCAATACAAATGGTCGCAAGGCAATAAGAGCCTTAGTTGAAAATAAAGGGTTTAATGACTTAGGATTTATTTAATAAAAGTATAAAATTATG
>NZ_LT854622.1 GCF_900184255.1 Haloimpatiens massiliensis
CTGACTTACAGACAGTAAAAAGGGGATACTATCCAAGGTTTAAATTACCAATAAAAAAAGGGTTAAAAAAATATAGCTACCGCCTTAAAATATAAGTTATAAACAACAATAACTTAATAAAAAGGAGATAGCTATGACCAATTCACAAGAATATATTACAGCAGAATTAGAAAAAATACTATATGAAATATTACCCATAACAAGTAAACGGTTAAAGAATCTAGTAAATATAATCATAGGAATAATACTTTCTGAATCTGTAATAATATCGAAGATATCAGAGAAATTGAATGATTCTTATACTGATGCAACTGAAGCTAGTAAAATAAAAAAAATAGAGAGGTTTTTCACTTCAAAACCAATAAATCCAGATTATTTATATAGCTTTTTTATAGAAGAAATATTAAAAAAATATGTAAAGAGAAGTGCTAATAAGAAGATTGTCATAATGTTTGACCATACAACGATTGATGATAGATTTTTAATACTTAAATTTTCACTTAAAGTAGGTAAAAGAGCTATACCCTTGTGGTACAAAATATTTGAATATGATGAAAAATATAATAAAAATTTTAAACATGTAAAAGAAGGCATAGCGGAGCTTTATAAAATTTTCTCTTCCTATAATTATGATGTTATTCTATTAGGAGATAGGGGTTTCAAAAGTGTAGACTTATTTCAATTTATACAGGAGCTTGGATGGAAATACTGCATAAGATGCACAAAAGATTTACTTGTAGAGATACAAGGTAAAGGGAAGATTAAATATCTAGAGGACATAAAACCCTTAAAAAATGGAGTGAAAAAATTCAAATCTGTATTATTAACAGCTAAGAAATATAAGTGTAATTTAGCAGTTTGTAAGGATATTGATTCTAATGATACTTGGTATTTAGCAACTAATATGGATAGTAAAAAAGCAGTTAGAGAATATAAGAAAAGATTTGTTATAGAAGAAATGTTTAGAGATTTGAAATCAGCGGGTTTCAATATGGAAGATACTTGGACTGAAGATTTAACTTACTTTGAAAACTTATATTTATGCTTAAGTATAGCATATACTTGGATGATAATATTGGGAGCTGATTGCTCTAAAAATAAAAAAAGTAAAATAATAGGTGCAACTAAAAAAATTAAAAATAAAGTTGTTAGGATTTATAGCTTATTTAGAAGTGGATTAAAATGGTTTAATAGATGCTATACTTCTGATAGAAATAAGTACAAGCTTAAATTTGATTTTGTACTATATGACATATAATTTGGGGTAAAATTTAAAAAAATATTGAGTTATTATAGGATATTTATACATTTATTAATTTCCAATATTTTTATATTCAACAAATTTGAAGACTTTGAGTATATTTTTTTATATTATTCCATTTCAAATATAATGAAGTTCAAGTTAATTTATGAATAAAATCATGAATTTATCATATTACTGTCTGTAAGTCAGG
>NZ_LT854623.1 GCF_900184255.1 Haloimpatiens massiliensis
TTTGGGTATATAATTCTATTAGTTTTTAACGCTCCTATATATTCAAAGCCTTTTGCCTTTGCTGTTTTTATAATTATTTCAGCACTATACCAACTATCCCCTAAGACGAAACCTTGAATAGGTGGTTCGGGTAATGAAGATATTATATTTACAGCAATATTAATCTTAGTAAATTTTTTATTGTCTTTATCGACTTTAGTCTTATCATAAAGCGTTAGCTGATAAGGAATTGTAACATCGCCACATTGTAGTAAAGCACCTACAACTTGGTGTCCATAGACTTTTTTATTTTCTAAATGTGATTGATGAAATTGACACTTTTCTATAGGATTTTTAGCCCGTGACGAAGGCTTTGTCTTCTTACAGATAGTATCATCAATAATCACATAAATAGGCTTTCCTGTATCACGAGATAACTGCCAAATTTTATTAACTGCGAACTTTTGTAATGCTCTCAAAATATAATCTTCATTCCATGGGCTTTTGGATAAAAATTGACCTATGGATGTTCTATAAGTACTCTGATAGCAACTTTCAGCTATATGAATAACTTTGCCATCATACCCACGACCTACGGCTGCAAAGATAAATTCACAAACATGTTTTAATTGAGGCAGTGTTAAATATAATGATAATCCAAGTTTAATTATGAAATTGTTAATCTCTTTATTATATGGTATATTATTTTCTGTAGACATTTATATTCATCCTTTGTTTATGTTTTCTGACAGAAATATAATACACTAGGATATTATGAATGTCTATTTTTATTCCATAATTTGTTATGAAATTTGCTCATTTAAAG
>NZ_LT854624.1 GCF_900184255.1 Haloimpatiens massiliensis
TTGAACTTTATATTCGTCAAAACCTAAGTGTGTTTTAAGATATTTGTAATTAGTTTCAATGTTCCATCTATATAGATAGTATTTTATTATAGCTTTATTACTAAGTTCTATGTCTGTAGACATTAGATATACTGGTTCTTTAAAGCTGTCCCCATCAACTTCATAGCAAATTAAGGCTAATGCATTTTCAATCTTTGAAACTTTGCCTTCGTATTTATATACTCTATAATCCTTACCTTCGACGGTAACTACATCTAAGGTAGATGGATTTATATATTTAGCAAATTCCTTAATTTGCATTGAAATTCCTAATGGAGAGATTTTTCTATTAGATTTTAAAGCCCCAATAAAGTTAAAACCTTTTAAAATACAACCATTAATTAACTTTTCGCTAGTGTACCAACTATCAGTAAGACAATATATTTTATCGCAGTTAGAAGGTTTTTCAAAAGAATTAATAAAACCTAAAGCTATATCTGGTTTACTCATAAATTTTTTATTATGATTTTTGCAGTTTTCTTCGTTAAAATAAGACTTATAGTTTAGCGGAATAGACATATCCTCTGCTACAAAATTAGAAGTAACTACACAGTGGGACCAAAGATTTTTACCTTCTGTATGGCAATGATTATAGCTTAATCCTTGCATCTTCTTTGCTTGAGTTTTTGGATTAACAGTATCATCTATAACTAAGAATCCTACGGATTTAGGCTTTATGAGTTTATTAAAATGTAGTTTTAAATAATTAATACGATTTCTATCTATGAGACTATCGTCCCATTTAGAGTTACTCAAAAATCTATATATGGAACTGCTGCTTTTAGCAGCTAGTATATATTCTGAAATCTTTAATAAAGATTTAGTGCCATCTAAATTTATTAATCCATTAATAATAGTGGATATATGATGAAATTGAGGTTTACTCATTCCATAATTTACATCATTTAAGTAATTGTAAAGTTCATCATTAATGGATACAATATGATTAGTAAATTTACTTGGCATACTGACAACCTCCCGTGTTTTAATTGAGTAGTAACTTTTATATATCACGGATAAGGTCAGTGTGCCATATTTATTTTTTGGTAATACTACCAATTTAACTTTTTATTTTGCAGAAGTTAAGT
>NZ_LT854625.1 GCF_900184255.1 Haloimpatiens massiliensis
GATAGAGTTAATTTACTGTAGGAAAATGAACGATAGAAATCACCCTGAATAAAATAAAGATTTGAATTAATAAAAATATATAACTATTCTATCTCATATTATACCATGATTTCATATTTATGTATCAAATAATGACCATATTATTTAGTTTCACATGCCTATTATTGACCTTAATGCATTGTATAATCCAGTCTTTTGACCTCTGTCAATAGCCGTCAGGCTGATATCATACGGACTCTTAGATTTATTTGCTGAACATCTTAATTCGCTGATTAATTTATCCTGTATATGCTCTTTGTTTTCTCTCTTTTTCTTAATTTTTTGAGCCATCACAAGATCATATATTTTGCCGCCATTTTTCTTATATATTAATAATTTAGACATCTGAGATACTCCTATTTTACTCCAGCCTCTTGGTCTACTACTTAATCGTTCAGAAAATATATGGCTAATATGGCCTTCGGCACTGCATCCTATTATTTCATAACCTTTATCAGCTTTTATTTCTATACCATCCCAGTTATTTAGGATGTAACGTTGAGCTTCTTTTACTGCTTGTATTTTTGTTTCATTTTCAGTTAAACTTATTATTTTTTTGAACACTTTTCGTGTTTCTTCTCTATCGGGCCAATCTATAGCATCCTTTAATTCTTGTGCAATTAATTCATTATTTAAGTGTGCTGTTGCAGTTCTTAAGTATTTACTTAAATGATAAGAATCCAGTACAAATTTACTCTTTGGAATCCAATTTACTCCTTCACGTATCCATGAAGCACCATCACCAGATAAATATATTGTTTCGATAAAATCAGTATTATATTGATCATAAATATAATTTGCTACTTCAAGCCATAAATCTTCCGATTTTTTATACATGCCACCAAAATAACGTAAATTTTTCAATACTTTTCTTGCTTTGCTGCTTTTATCTTGATCAATGCCTTCATGTACATATACTAATTTAGGCATAGCTATATTTCGCATATTTTGCTTATTATTGTTATTATTTTTACTTTGAAGATGTACATGATCTTCATCCGCTTCTACATACAATATTCTAATATTTCTTTTTTTAGATTCCTTAATTTTAGGTTGAACTACATCAACATTATGTATTTTATCCATAACAGCTTGTTTGCTTATTTTATCAGTGTAAGATGCCTTCTCACCTGCTTTTCTATAACTACTTTCTAACGCTTCTTCAATTGCATTAATAACAACATCTGAACTCACTCTATCGTGAGGTTCTATTCCACTAACGCTATCAACAAGATACTGTCTTTTTCCATCTTGTTTAGATTTAAAATACGTTCTCTTATAATTTATCATTCCAAAACTAGTCAATAAACTTGTTTTGTCTTTTCTGATTATCTCATAATATTGTTTCCTTATCCCGCTGCTACGCAGATAATCATCCATATCCTTCAAAACCTCTATCAGTATATTTCTACCTAGTTCAAATAGATTTTCTTTTAAATCTATAATCAAATCAGCAATATCCTTTCTTTCACAAACAAAACTTTTTATCTCTTTTTTAATTTCTTTTACCCCAAATTCATTAAAATGTTGTATACTATTATACATAGAAGATATCAATCCTTTCTAATTTTTATTTGTTTCTCAACTTATATTTTAGTAGGATGATATCTTCTTTTCAACTCTATATGGAAATATATTCTATTTCTAATTCCCTACAATAACTTTACGCTAACT
>NZ_LT854626.1 GCF_900184255.1 Haloimpatiens massiliensis
CCTTTATCAGCAATAATGTAACTGTCTTTTAGTGAAAACCATTCATTTGTAGCAGTAAGAATTTCTATAAAATTAGAAATTTCATTGATATCGGCAGTTGTAGTAAATTCAGCAATAGGAAGACCCGATATAGCATCACAAATAACATGATTTTTGTATCCCCAGTAAAATTCATAATTTTTCTTTGATTTATTGGGTTTATCCTCTGAAACTTGAACATTCAAGGAGTTATTAGCAGTATGAACTCCTAGTTTACAATCTTTATCAGAAGATGGAGGATTCTTTTTAGAAAACTTGTTACTTGAAAAAGATTTGGGATTATTAAATTTAGTATTAGCTTTAACAGGAGTGGCATCAACAGATACAAAATTGTTATCAATAAAACCTAACTCCTTAAGAACATTAACTTGATTTTTCATGATTTCTTTAAGATAAGAGTTAGATAAATTTTTAATAAATCTCTGAAAAACCCAGTATGAAGGTAAAGATTTAAGAATGTTAAAACCACAAAGTTGGGCTATAATTAAATTATTTTCTAAAAAATCTTTAAGATCAGTAATTTGGGCAAACTTCTCACATTTCATGACGATGAAAGCTCTAAAAAGAGCATGGCGTGAAAATCCAGTAGGGCCATATTTAGAAGGAACCCTATCGGGTAATGGAGATAAATCAAGATTATCAAAGATTTTTGTATAAAAATTGATAAGCTTTTGAGAAGTAAAAAGTTCAATTATGTTAAAGATTTCTTGACGTTGGTACATAGAGGTTTCCTCCTTATTGTTTTTATATTATGTGTGGTAATATAGTATAATTCGACAAAAATGTGAGGAAATCCTATGATATATATTTGAGTGATTAAAAAAAA
>NZ_LT854627.1 GCF_900184255.1 Haloimpatiens massiliensis
TTAACTCAACTTTCGCACATAAAATTTAAGGCGGAAGCCTTTAAAATAAACATATAAAGCAAAGAAACATTCCTTTTGGTATAATAGAATCATGACAAACATCACACCAAGGAAAGGAATGTTTCTTATGAATACTATTATATCAAATGATACTACTGATAAACAACTTAATTTTACTATAAATAGATTTTTTAAGGATAACAAAATTGGATACATACTTAAACAATGTAATTTTTCTAAAGAAAAAGGATTTTCCTGTATAAAAATATTTAAATATATCTTTATGCTTGTTTTTACTGGAAAAAACTTATTTAGAAACTTGGAATTTGGAAAAAATAATCAATTTTCAAAGGATACTATATATAGATTCCTTAACTCACCAAACTTCAATTGGAGAAAATTTCTGTTTTTACTTTCTTCATCAATCATAAAAAACATTATTGTGCCTCTTACTTCTGAAGATAGAGTTAATGTACTTGTAGTTGATGATTCTTTATACAGTAGATCTAGAAGTAAATCTGTTGAACTTCTTGCAAGAGTTCGTGATCATGTTGATCATAAATATATCAAGGGCTTTCGCCTTCTTACTCTTGGCTGGTCAGATGGCAACACTTTTTTACCACTTGCGTTCACTCTACTTTCTTCCGAAAAGGAGAAAAACAGACTTTGCTCAGAAAATCACAATATTGATAAAAGAACTAATGGATCTAAACTCCGTAAGGAGGCTATTTTAAAGTCACCCGAAGTTATGATTAGTTTACTTAAACAAGTTTCAAAATATGCTATTCCTGCTTCATATGTTCTTTTTGACAGCTGGTTTACGTACCCAAAAACTCTTATACAGATTTTAGAACTCAAACTTAATACTATTGCCATGGTTAAAGCAATGCCAAGGGTTTACTACAATTACAATGGTAAATTATTGAACCTTAAAGATCTTTACGCTGCTTTAAGAAAAAGGCGTGGTAAGGCCAAAATTCTCTCTTCTGCTATTGTAGGTATTGGCTCTGACAAAAATGGTAATGAAGTAAAAGCAAAAATTGTATTTGTAAGGGACAGAAACAGAAGTAGAAAATGGCTTGCTTTAATTTCAACCAATATATCCTTAGATGATAACGAGATAGTAAGAATTTATGGAAAACGTTGGGATATAGAGGTTTTCTTTAAAATGAACAAGTCCTTTCTAAAACTCGCTAAAGAGTTTCAAGGGCGTTCTTATGATTCCATGGTTTCACATACTTCTATAGTTTTTACTAGGTATATTATGCTTACTTTAGAAAGTCGTAAGAATAATGATGTCAGAACTATCGGTGGATTTTTTTATCAATGTTGTGATGAACTTCAAGATGTTAAGTTTTGTGAAGTAATGAATCTTATTATAGATATTTTAAAAAATGTATTAACTGAAAAACTTCTTCTTTCAAAAGACATTATTGACTCAATAATAGATAGTTTTATTGCTGCTTTACCTTGTTATATCAAGGAGAAGTTAGTCTTTTTGTCCTGCGAAAGTTGAGT
>NZ_LT854628.1 GCF_900184255.1 Haloimpatiens massiliensis
CCTCCTTGTATAATAATGATGTAGTCATTAAGACTACTCATCTCAATTTAATTGTTTCTATAATAGATAACAGAAGAAGGATTTCTTCCTTCATCAGATGTTATCTTAGTTAATTATCATGCTTGACGGTTCCTATATAGACTCCAGACTTTTCATAAAGTATAATCTTCAAGGATAGGACAAATAATGTTTTCCTCCTTGGGAAGTCAGTATCTGCTGACTCATACCCGTGATTTAGTCAATTAGTCCATTCAATGAGGTTTTATGATTCGGCTGGTTGGGAGCCTCAGGCTATACCTGTATAACTCGCAAGGTTGTGTACTCATTAGATGGAAATGGATTCCTATCGGAAAGGAGCTTTTGCTCATGTCAAACATTTTATTTAAAAATTTATTTATCTCGGTCGGTATTGATGTTGGTGCAGATTTCAGTTGGATGTCTATCGCACTTCCTAACCAGACCTTTGTTGGAAAGCCTTTTAAAATACTACATTCAAACATTGATTCCCTTGAACTCGCTGTTTCTAAAATAAAAGAAGCAGAAGAGTTGTATTCTTTGGAAAGTCGCATTTTCCTAGAATCCACGGGAATTTATCATTACCCACTCTTCTGCTATCTTCGTGATACTGGATTTAATGTTAACCTAATTAATCCTATCATCACTAAGAATAGCACAAACATTAACATTAGAAAAGTGCATAATGACAGATTTGATTCAAAAAAAGCTGCCTTAATAGGCTTAAAGCCAGATTTAAAAGTATCTCTTATGCCATCAGATCTTGCTCTTGATTTAAGAAATCTTTCAAGAGAGTATTATGATTTGATGGACAACCGTTCTGCTTATGTGAACAAACTTCAAAGTGAACTTCGGATGGTATTTCCAGAATACCTTAAAATTTTTTCAAAAATAACTACTAATACATCATTAACCTTATTAGAAACATACACATCTCCAGATGCATTTTTAAATGCTTCCAAAGAAGAGATTATTGATTCTATAAGATCTACAGCTCGTTTTGGGCTTACATATGCTAATAATAAGTATAATGCCATTATAAAGGCTGCCAATGATGCAAAGACCTTCGGTTATTCTGTAAGTAGTAATTTTAAGCGTATTAGATTATACATAAGCTTTATTCGAAAGTATGATGAAGAGATTTCTTCTATACTCTCTGAAATGCATAAGCTTGTTGATGAAAATGAAAATACTGATTTTGTAAAGCAAATTCACTTGATTGAAACATTTAAAGGTGCAGGTTTTCTTTCTGCTGTAAGCCTCATGGGAGAAATCGGAGATTTCTCTGCGTTCAACTCACCAAAACAGCTTTTTGCTTATTTTGGTTTAGATCCAGCAGTAAAGCAATCTGGCAACTTTAATGGCACAAAAATCAGTATGTCAAAGCGAGGCTCTCGAATTGCCAGAAGAGTAATTCACACTATGGCATTAATCAGCATAAGCAAAAACAAAGATGGCTCCGCCAAAAATCAAGTACTTCGAGAATACTATCTTTTAAAGTGCCAAAGTAAGCCTAAAATGATTGCTCTTGGGGCAGTTATGCATAAAGTTTGTAACATATTATTTGCCATTCTTCGTGATGGGAAAGAATTTGAAATAATTACACCAGAAGAACACCAAAAGAATTATCTCAAAGCGAAATGCGGCTTCGCTGCGTAGTATAATTCCATAAATATAATTTCCGTTTTTTGTTAGTCTAACAAAAGTTTATTAAGGTTACCCTTTTTTAAGATAATAAAAATATTAATTATTTTTTTAATTCTTATTGACATTTCTTAGCTGGACTA
>NZ_LT854629.1 GCF_900184255.1 Haloimpatiens massiliensis
CACCAGAGGTTGGTCCATCCCGGTCCTCTCGTACTAAGGACAGCTCCTCTCAAATTTCCTACGCCCGCGACGGAAAGGGACCGAACTGTCTCACGACGTTCTGAACCCAGCTCGCGTGCCGCTTTAATGGGCGAACAGCCCAACCCTTGGGACCGACTTCAGCCCCAGGATGCGACGAGCCGACATCGAGGTGCCAAACCTCCCCGTCGATGTGGACTCTTGGGGGAGATCAGCCTGTTATCCCCGAGGTAGCTTTTATCCGTTGAGCGATGGCCCTCCCACGAGGAACCACCGGATCACTAAGCCCGACTTTCGTCCCTGCTCCACCTGTATGTGTCGCAGTCAAGCTCCCTTCTGCCTTTACACTCTTCGCGCAATTTCCGACTGCGCTGAGGGAACCTTTGGGCGCCTCCGTTACTTTTTAGGAGGCGACCGCCCCAGTCAAACTGCCCACCTAACAATGTCCCGTGACCAGATTCATGGCCTCCGGTTAGAATTTCAATACTGTCAGGGTGGTATCCCAAGGATGACTCCACAGAAGCTGACGCCCCTGCTTCTAAGTCTCCCACCTATCCTGTACAGACAATACCGAAATTCAATGCTAAGCTACAGTAAAGCTCTACGGGGTCTTTCCGTCCAATCGCGGGTAGAAGGCATCTTCACCTCCAATTCAATTTCACCGGATTTGTTGTCGAGACAGTGCCCAAATCATTACGCCATTCGTGCGGGTCGGAACTTACCCGACAAGGAATTTCGCTACCTTAGGACCGTTATAGTTACGGCCGCCGTTTACTGGGGCTTAAGTTCAAGGCTTCGCTTACGCTAACCAATCCCCTTAACCTTCCAGCACCGGGCAGGCGTCAGCCCCTATACATCAGCTTTCGCTTTAGCAGAGACCTGTGTTTTTGCTAAACAGTTGCTTGGGCCTATTCACTGCGGCCTACTCTCGTAGGCACCCCTTCTCCCGAAGTTACGGGGTTAATTTGCCGAGTTCCTTGACAACAATTCTTCCGCTGGCCTTAGGATTCTCTCCTCATCTACCTGTGTCGGTTTGCGGTACGGGCACCATTTTCCTCGATAGAGGCTTTTCTTGGCAGTGTGGAATTGGATACTTCGCTACTAAAATTTCACTCCCCATCACACCTCAGACTTAAGATTGAACGGATTTGCCTGTTCAATCATCCTAAGTGCTTAGACGCACATCCATCAGTGCGCACATCCTATCCTACTGCGTCACCCCATTTCTCAAACGGATCATGGTGGTATCGGAATATCAACCGATTGTCCATCACCTACGCCTTTCGGCCTCGGCTTAGGTCCCGACTAACCCTGAGCGGACGAGCCTTCCTCAGGAAACCTTAGATTTTCGGCCAATGAGATTCTCACTCATTTCTCGCTACTTATGCCAGCATTCTCACTTCTGTACAGTCCACCGCTCCTTACGGTACGACTTCAACCCGTACAGAAAGCTCCCCTACCATATACATAGTATATCCATAGCTTCGGTGGTAAGTTTGAGCCCCGGACATCTTCGGCGCAGGATCTCTTGACTAGTGAGCTATTACGCACTCTTTAAATGAGTGGCTGCTTCTAAGCCAACATCCTAGTTGTCTTAGAAATCCCACATCCTTTACCACTTAACTTACACTTTGGGACCTTAGCTGATGGTCTGGGCTGTTTCCCTCTTGACCACGGATCTTATCATTCGTAGTCTGACTGCCAGGATAAAAGTAAATGGCATTCGGAGTTTGATAAGGTTCGGTAAGCGATATGCCCCCTAGCCTATTCAGTGCTCTACCTCCATTACTCAATTACCTGACGCTAGCCCTAAAGCTATTTCGGGGAGAACCAGCTATCTCCGAGTTCGATTGGAATTTCTCCGCTATCCACAGCTCATCCCATGGTTTTTCAACACCAACGTGGTTCGGTCCTCCACGGAATTTTACTTCCGCTTCAACCTGGCCATGGATAGGTCACCCGGTTTCGGGTCTACAG
>NZ_LT854630.1 GCF_900184255.1 Haloimpatiens massiliensis
TTATGATAATAGGCTTGTACATATTAAAAATATACATGTAGATAAAACTTTCTATTAAATTAAAAATAAAAGGCTTATTGTTAAATTAAACAAAAAATTAATTCAATTTTATAATCTAAGTTCACACTCTCTAATTTTATTAGGATACCTATGTTTGGTATTGGAAAATAAATTTCTCTATTATATTTCTATATTTATCTTCTGTTGATATAAGCTCAACTCCAATAGAACAAAGCTTTGACACCCTTGATTGAGTTATATTTCCAAATATCTTACATATGTCACTACACTTAAAATCACAAAGACACCTCATTAAAAGCGCAGCGAGTGCCCTAGCAACCTTAGTATTTCTACTGTTTTTTACATATAACATTACTTTTTTTATGCCTGTTTCTTCTGCTACAAATTCCATTATTTTATCAGGATCAAAATCCCTTATCAATACTGTTTTTTCACTTCTGTATTCTGTCTTTTGGTCTTCAAATTCTATTTCTTTCTTTAATCTTTCCTCATCACAAATATACACAAACTTCATGTAATTTTCTCTTGCATTTAATACATTTGAGCCAAAGAATTTCATTACATACTCTTCATCTAAAAGCCCTGTTTTATCTTTCTCAAGACCTAAATATACTTTTAAACTTGAATACTTATATTTTTCTGGCTGATGTTCATATCCCCTTATTTTCAATGGATTATTATGAATATATGCTGATAAAACTACTAAATACCTGTCTGTATCCACTATTTTGCTCTTAAATCTATCTTGAAATAAGTGCCCACGTCTTTTGTGAATTTTATTAAATGTTATAGCGTATTTAAAATTTAAACCATGCATTATTTTTGATATGTCCGCACCATTAGAATCAATCATAAAATGAGCGTGGTTAGTCATCATGCAGTATGCATATACCTTAAATTTATACATTTGTTGCCTTTTTTTCATTTCTTCTAAATAGATATCCTTATCTTTATCTTTCTTAAATAATGGTACTTCACTTATACTTCTTATCATTACATGATATATAGCATCGTCCTCTTTTATTCTTTCTCCTCTTGGCATAATATTACCTCACTTTATAGCTATTTTTTTACTTGAATTTTCAATTGTATATTCATTACTTTTATTTGAATACTTGCCATAAAATAAAGTTATTATTCA
>NZ_LT854631.1 GCF_900184255.1 Haloimpatiens massiliensis
CAAAGAAAGATCGTAAGCATTTTAGAATACATAAATGTGTTAATCCTAAGTGTTCCTACTACCGCAAGAACTTAGACAAACTGCCTAAAGACTTAAGTGACGCTGATAAACACAAGTACAAGCTCCACTACATCTATCGTGAGTTCACCATAGATTTCTTCAAAATGGACTTACATGAACTTCCTTCTAGAGCAATTAACTTTAAGTATAAGAAGTTCAATGCCCACATTATGGGGCTTTGCCTTACTTATCACGTTAATCTTAAGCTATCTACTAGGCAGACAGCACATGCCTTGGAGGAAGTACATGGTATAAAGATTTCACATACAATGATTGCTAATTATGCTATGACTGCTGCCGCAGTTATAAAGCCATTTGTAGATACTTTTGACTATAATCCTTCTAACATCCTTTCTGCTGATGAAACATACATTAAGGTAAAAGGCATAAAGCATTATGTTTGGATTATCATGGATGCTTGTAAAAAGTCTATTCTTGGCTACCAAGTATCCGATACTCGTGCTGTAGGTCCATGTATCCTCGCTATGCGTATGGCTTTTGAGAAGTTTAAAAACTTCCCTAATAAAGCCTTAAAATTCATTGCAGATGGCTATAGTGCCTACCCTCTTGCAAGTCAGCAGTGTAAACTCGTTAATGGCTGGGACTTTGATGTTACTCAAGTTATCGGACTCACCAATAATGATGCTGTATCCACCGAATTTCGTTGGGTAAAGCAAGTAGTAGAACGGCTTAACCGCACCTTCAAGTCTTCTTATCGCGTTACCTGCGGTTATGGAAGCGAGAATGGTGCACTTTATGGCGTTTCCCTTTGGGTTGCCTATTATAACTTTCTACGTCCTCATCCTTATAACTACTGGAAGCCACTAAATGAGATAGATATTTTAACTAATGCGGGCAATATGCCTGCTAAGTGGCAATTACTTATTTACCTTGGTCAACAAACAATATTAAAGATGCAAACTGAAAATTCTGCTTAATTTAGTTGTAAAGTAAATATGGGATATTTATTAACCACTACGTGAATAACTCAATGTAGAGATTACTAATATCAAAAATTTTCCTTCACTCAAAAGGATTTTTTGTCATGCCTAAAATTCGTTATTTCATCTTCAAATCACAAAGTATTTTATTATTCTGCG
>NZ_LT854632.1 GCF_900184255.1 Haloimpatiens massiliensis
AGTTTTGTGAAGTAATGAATCTTATTATAGATATTTTAAAAAATGTATTAACTGAAAAACTTCTTCTTTCAAAAGACATTATTGACTCAATAATAGATAGTTTTATTGCTGCTTTACCTTGTTATATCAAGGAGAAGTTAGTCTTTTTGTCCTGCGAAAGTTGAGTTATACTTATATACATTGCTTAGATACTAGTATAATGGCAACTTTTTTAGCAGCCTCCTTAAATATTGAAAAAGACAAAATAAAGGAATTAGCTACTGGAGCAGTGCTTCACGATGTGGGTAAGACTAAAATTTCTAATAGAATTATAAATAAAACAGGAAGACTTACGCAGGAAGAATTTAATGAAATAAGGAAACACCCTATATATGGCAAAGACATATTAGAGAAAAAGTTCTATATGTCAGATATTGTATTAAATACTGTGTTACAGCATCATGAAAGGGTAGATGGAAGAGGGTATCCCTATGGACTAATGGGAAATAATATTTCTAAATATGGAAGAATTGTTGCCATTTGTGATGTGTATGATGCTGTTAGTAGTGATAGGTGCTATAGAAAGAGATTTTCTCCTAATGAAGCTTATGAATTAGTATTAGCAGGTAGTGGTAATGCATTTGATGAAGATATGATTTTAAAATTTAGAAATACTTTTTCTGTTTATCCATTAGGGTCAAAAGTGATTTTATCTAATGGTTTATCAGGATATGTTTCTGGACAAAATGCAGGTTATCCAGATAGGCCTATTATAAGAGTATTCCATGATTATAATGAATCTGCATATAATGAATTAGATTTATTGAAAATTACTAATATTACTATAGATGGTTTAGGCTAGAATAATTTATTAGGAGGAAATATGAGAAAAAATAAACAATGGTTAATTACATATGTTTTAATAGCTATGAACATACTTATGTACTTAATAAGTGCATTTCTTTCAGAAAATATATTTGACATAGATATAAGAGTGTTAATTTATTTAGGGGCTAAATTTAATCCACTGATAGATATAGGTCAGTATTATAGACTTGTCACATGTACATTTTTACATGGTGGACTTATGCATATAGCTTTAAATATGTACGCACTTTATGCCATAGGGCCTTTAATAGAAAGAACTTATGGCAAATCAAAATTCCTTTTAATATATTTTGTATCAGGAATTATGTCTTCCTTTTTTAGTTATAAATTTTCAAGTAAAGTTTCTATAGGAGCTTCTGGAGCTATTTTTGGACTTTTAGGAGCTGCTTTAGTTTTGTCTATAAAGATGAGAAGAGTTATAGGAGAGGATTTTAGAAGAAATATTATATCTGTAATACTAGTAAATATAATAATAGGAGTATCTATTTCCAACATAGACAATTTTGGACATCTAGGAGGTCTTGTTGGAGGAATATTAGCTAGTATGTTAATATTTAAAAGAAAAAGCACACTTTAATTTGCATTTTAAGTGTGCCAGGTTATTAGTGTGCTAGGGACCATATTAGGGTGCTAGAGTGCCAGAGTGCTAGGGGTCCAGTTAAGGTGAAATTTTCGCTAGGCGAAAAATTTTTTAATTAAAAAGTGGGCAGGAAAAGCGAAGCTTTCCTGCCCACTAGCCCACTAGCCCACTAGCCCACTAGCCCACTAGCCCACTAGCCCACTAGCCCACTAGCCCACTAGCCCACTAGCCCAC
>NZ_LT854634.1 GCF_900184255.1 Haloimpatiens massiliensis
CGTTATCCAGGGACGTAGCTGCCGTTATCTCCCACTTTGTTAGAAGTGGGAGTATTACGGCAGGTAGTCATCGGATAAAACTTGGTTTTTGTTTTATTAACTCATTTACTGTTTTATTTATATAATCAGTTCTTATATTTGTAAGTCTTTGATGAAGTTTTTGTACCTTGACTATTTGTTTTTGGATATTTTGACGAGTAGCTTCTCCTTTCTCTTTTTTATTTCTTAATTTTAAACTTTCATATTTCCTTGAAAGTTTTCTTTGCTCACGTTTTAGTTTCTTTTCTTCTTTTTTAACTGTTTTAGTTTTGTTAATATTCTTTTTAGATAAACCATTATTACAAATTGCAAAATTCTTTAGTCCAAGGTCTACGCCTATTCCTTCTGAATAAGGTTTATTGTCTAAATTAATAGCTTCTTCAACTAAAATTGAAACAAAATATCTATCTGCTTTTTGACTTACTGTACCACTTTTAACTATAGAGTTAACTGGAATGTATCCAAATTCTTTTAATCTAATCCAACCTAAAGTTGGTACTTTAACTCTATGTCTTTCAATAGTCCAATCTGTTTTATTATTCTTTGGAAAGTAAGCTTTAACATCTTGGTTTTTCTTTTTCTTAAATTTAGGAAAGCCGCTTTCCCCTTTAAAGAATTTCTTAAATGCTTTTTCTCCATTCATAATGGCTTGTTTAGTAGCTTTGGAAGACACTTCTTTAATCCAAGCTTTGTCAGGATGATTAGGAATATATTTGTTATTAAGCCATTTAGAAAAATCCATACCACTAATAAATTTTTTCTCTTTTTCATAAACTTCTTTATTATGAGCAATATAAAAATTGTATATGAACCTACTTACACCAATAGTTTTATGAATTTTAGTTATCTGTTCTTCTGTTGGTTTAATTTCTATTTTGTATGCTTTTTTCAACTTCTTCATCTTCCTTTATCTTTTTCTTATATTTTCTTCGTATTGTTCATAAGTATACTATCTTCTATTTGTTGGTGTTCTAAATGCTTTTAATATTCCTTCGTTATCCCATCTTTGTAATGTTCTAACTGATACATTAATTAATTCTGCAAATTCATTTGGTTTATAGTTATTATTTTTCGAATGTACTCACTTCCTTTTCATAAGTACATTTTACTATATTTAATTACTTTTATCTATATTTTAAATAGCTAAAGATATCTCCTTTCTATTCTTTAAAATTAATATTCTCTGTAACCTTTAAACCCATGTCCCAAATGTTATCTTTTAGCCTAACACCAAGGCTATTATCTATTCTCATTTTATTCTTAGAATCCTCTATAACTATTCCCCCTATTATATCTTCTCTAGTCTTTTCTACAGTTACTTTAATATTCTTAAATTCCTTTAACAGCCCTTCTATATCTTTATGATATTTATTGTAATCCTTTGTAGTTAAATACATCCTATACTCCCCTTCTTCACATTCCTCAAAGGTTACCTTAATTATTTTAATCAATAAATCTTTGTACTCTTCTTTATCAGTAAATTTTATTAATTTATTCATCACATCTTTATAGACTTTTCCAATTAAATCTTCTTTTAAATTTAAGATTTCTTGATGATTTTGAGATTTAGCTTTAGCAATTATTTCATTAGCTTTCAATTCTGCCTTTTTTAAAGCCTCTTTCATTTCTAAATCTTCTATTTTTTTTATTTTTTCTTTTTCATCACTTATCATTTTTTCTTTCATATTTTGTATTTTTTCTAATTCTATTCCCTTTTCTGCCTGAATTTTATCATAAGTAAGTTTTGTAAAAAGTTTTATTTTATCATCTATACTGGTCAAAATAAGCACCCTCTCTCTAAAATAACTATAAATTAATGCCTATAGACTCTTTTACATATTTTAGTATTATATTCTTTTCTCTAGTACTTCCATGTCTATCAGGTATTTCAACTATTAGAGGAAGTCCCTTAGAAATTTTTAAAGTGTCTATTTTTTCAGGTATCATATCCACTATTTTTTCTGTAAAAATAATAATTCCAATAGTTCTATCTTGAAGAAGTGTTGATAAAATATTTAGCACTTCTTCCTTGCTATGAGCCACAACCCCATTTATACCAGCTATGTTTAATCCCTTATAAGTATCCCTATTATCACTTATCAAATAAGCCTTCATTATACAATCAACTCCACAGTTTTAATATTTACAAAAACATTCCTATAATGCCATATACAATACTCAGAGCCTCAATTAAAAATTATACATAGTTAAAAAATTATATTATAATTTCATTAATATCATTATAGAAATTATAAGTCCATATATAGCAATCCCTTCAGCAAGTCCTACAAATATAAGAGTTTTACCTAAAATTTTAGAATCCTCTGAAACTGCTCCTAGTGCTGAAGAGCCAACAGCTCCTACCGCATAACCTGCTCCTATAGTTGCGAGTCCAGTACATAGGGCGGCTGCTATATATCCCATACCTGTTGAGGAATTAGCTGTACTTTGTCCTGCTGCTTGTACTATATTAGGTATCATAAAGACTATAGATCCACTCATTACGGGAATAAAAGCACCTAAATTTATTTTTAAAGCTTTTTTCACCTTTTTTTTACCCTCTAAATTTCCCTTTAAATTTTCTACTACTCCATAAGTTATAGTTCCTATTACAACTAAAAATGTTATTACTAATAAAATATACATTTATTATGTCCCCTTTCTAATATTTAAAGTAAATTTATATTAACTGGAGAATAACTAATTCCTCCTCCTTCATAATATTTACTAAAAAGTTCATAGTACTCTAGTCTTAATCCTTGTATAAATACTATAAGCCCCTCAAGTCCAATTATTACCAAATTGCCTAGAACATACATTAAAATGCTCCCAAATCCATTATTCATCATAGATGCTATGGCTGAAAAAGCTAAAAATAATCCCGCATGATTTATAGCAAATGCTCCAACTCTTATAAAGGATAGAGTATTTGACAACATACTTAAAAACACTTCTAATATTCCAAAGCCACTTTCTATATAGTAATCTCCCTTACTCTCACTATATAAAGGCTTTTTACCTACAACTAAGTTTGACAAAGGTTCCTTAAACAATATAACAGCTATTAATGTTATAAATATTATTATCCAAACTATAACTGGCATTTGGATTTTAGACTTTGTAAACTTTGTAAATATAAATCCTATAAAGCATATATAAAATACAAGGCCTGCTAAACCATTGCTTCCAAATATTCCTTCTTTTATATCCTTTCTTTTATAACAATTTATAAAATTAAATACATACCCTCCTAGTAACAATACACATCCAAACCCTATAGCATATGTTAATACCTTATTTATATTTTCCATAGGCCTTCCTAATATTGCTGGTATCACATTTTCAAATCCAAAAAAACTTCCATATAAAGTTCCAAATATACAAGAACTTATACCTATTCTAGTTAAAACTCCTCCAAAATTAACTTTAGACTTTTTATACTTTAATAAAATTCCTGCCATTACAAATATTAATCCCTGCCCTAAATCACCAAACATTATTCCAAACATTATCATATATGTTACAGCTAAGAATCCTGTAGGATCTATTTCTTTATAAGACGGTATCCCATACATATTTACCATTGATTCAAAAGGTTTTGTAATTTTATTATTTTTAAGCTTTGTAGGTGGTATCAGATTAGGATTTATTTCATTTGAATTCTTTTTTATTACTATTAATTTATTTTCTAAATCCTTTAATGTATTTTTAAAATTCTTTAAAGAACTTAGAGGCATCCATCCGCATAAATAAAAAAATTCTTCTGTTACCCCTGTATGACTTTTAATTTTTCTTCCCTTCATCTCTAATTCAAAACTTTTCTGTAATATTAAAAGTTTCTTATTATTTTGTTTCAAAATCTCCTTAACTTCATGTCCCTCAATAGATATGTTTTCATCTATTGTCTTAAGCTTTTCTTCTAAACCTTTTAAAATTTCACTTGGAGTCCCCCTAAGTTCTCCTGTTACTTCTATTATTTCACCACTTAACGCCTTAAATATCCTTTCCGATTCTATATATAGCGATTTTGGAGTAAAAACCATATACGCACAATACTCTAAATGAGAGTATATTTTTAAAACTATTGAAGGTATATTTTCATAATTATATTTAAGTTTCGGTATATTTTCATTTTGAATTTTTATTATTTTAAAATCAAAATTGTCAAGTTCGTAAAGTTCTTTAATATCTATATCCAAATTTTTAATATATTTAAAATGTTCTATTTTTTGTTGCAGCTGTATTTTTTTACTCCTCAATTCTTTTAATACATTATACTTGGGACTTATTTTTTCTTCTAACTCACAAGCAAGTGATTCTATATCATCCATAGAATACAATAATTCTTCCTTTTTTAAAGATGCCTTTTCTACACCCTCATATATTTTTTCAAAACCTTTTATTTTTTTTCTTAAATTACCATAATCATCTTCTTCGCTATATGGTCTTATATAACATACGTCTTCCAAAGCTTTTATATTATCTTCCGTTGTAGGAAACGTAAAATCCGTTGTATCTATTTCCTCTATAGCATTTACGGGATGTATAGACCCTAATAATACAACTCTCTTAGCAACTTCATTTAAATAGGATTTAGGACCTACTATATTTAACATGATCATTTTTTCTATTGCCAAACATAATCCCTCCTTGTATTACTGCTAATAAGTAATACTTACATATTTTAATGCTTCCTCATTTTGAATATTATATCTTTTATTTTCAACTATAGATATAATATTCCTAACTTCTATTATCATAAGTTTTATATATGCCAACATAAAACCTATATTTAATTTGTTCTCTCTCTTGCTTTTTTGAAAAACACCTTTAAGGTAGGCTATTATTTCCTTTTCCATTAAATATTCATTCTCCCCCTTTATAAAAATATTTTTGTATTTAAATTTATTTAAAACCTCATAGAATTGTTCTTCATCTTTTACATAGCAAAGCTCTTTTATATCTGATGATTTAAGCTTGTATCCATCATAAATAGTATAGTTAAAAAGAATCTCTGGAGGAAGATTGTAGTATATTTTTCCTCTAAATATCCACTGTAGATTTAAAAGATCCGCTTCTATACCTATTATTTTTTTAATTTCTCTTCTATCCTCCTTAGGAATTTTGTCTACAAATTTTCTTATGGAACTAAAATAAACAAAATCCAATGCCATTTCTATTCTGAATAGCCCCTCACCCTTTACATATGATACAACTGGAGATAAATAATTATAATACGGAGTATCTTTAAGTCTTTGAACCACCTCTTCTACACTCTTAGAGTCTATGATTTTTTCATAATCCACATAGTTCAAACGTCCTTTGTATATTAAGTGCTCTTTTATTTTCTCTGATCTTTTTCCTATGTATTTTCCTCTTATAATTACTTTTAAATCTTCAATTTCAAACCTCATAAGAAAGATTTTTAGAAACTTTTTATAATCACCTACCAAATAATTGCTTAACTTTGTAAATCCATTTATACAATTTCTTTTTAAAATAAACTCTAAAAATCCTCTATTTATTTTTTCTGCATCATATCCCTTAAAGGCTTCAGCATAGAAAGTTTCATTTTTCAAATACAAAATAGCTTCTTTATAAGATTTACATTCCATAAGTTCTATATACTGTTTATCTGTTAGCATTTTACCTTCTAACGCCCTTATCTTTGTATTAATTGCAGAATACCTTATTACACTACTCATATTACTCCTCCTCTAGTGAGGCTATTATTTCATTAAATATTTCTTCAGAAATACAATTTTCCTTTTTATAGAATTTTTCTGTAATCTCCTCTAAATTCTCCTTACCTTGAACTAAAATTATTTTTGCCTCCTCATTAGCTTTTTCTATCATAGACTCCATTAAGTACCTTTGTTTTTTTTGTATTTGTATTTTTGATTTTTCATTCATGGCTAGGATGATATTTTCTAGTTTATTACTTTCCATATGTATTTTTTTGTCCATTTTTTCTCTAAATTTCTGAGCGTTCTTGTCTATAGATATTATTTTTTTTATAGTAAATTCCACTTTATCGCCCCCTATAATTAATAAATTCTATTCCTTTTATGATTACATGTCAATATATGCTTTAATTCGAAAATTATTAATGTAATTTAATATAAATACATATGTTTAATTATGTGTAATATATTACAATAATTAAAAGGAGAAACAAAATTTAACCACTTTAAATTCTGTTTCTCCTTTTAATTATTACTAAATTTTATTTACTTTTAATTCTAAAATCAAAACACACTTTATTGTAATTTTTAGTCCCTTACCATCCTTACCATAACCCAACGCCTTAACATAGGTAATAGTATCTATTTTAAAATCTCATAATCTATAGGGCATCTTCCATAAATCCTAGCAGCATCCATAAGCGCCTGTATATTTTCTATAGGTGTACCCATAGGTATTTGGCATCCTGTACTCAATATATACCCCATTTTACTATCATAGGATTTTCTTATGCATTCTTTAGCTTCCATCATTACATCTTCAATAGTTCCATTTCGCATGGTATCAACAGGCTTTACATTTCCTACTATACAAACTCTATCTCCCATAACATTTTTAGCCTCTTCCATATCTTCAGCATTATCCAAGCTAAATGTAGTAATTCCAGTTTCCAAAATGGGTTCCCATATTTCCCTACTTTTCCCGCATATGTGGATAGTAGTTCCTTTTCCTGTAAGCTCTTTCATCTTGTCCACGCATTTCTTTTGGTAAGGCATAGCAAATTCTTTGAATTGCTTTGCGCTTATTAAACTTGTAGATGCCACTGGATCAGACATACATAATCCTACCCCATACTGAGCAAACGCTTCAACTATTCTTAAATTTGTTTCTGTGACTACCTCTAATAATGTGTGCACCTTGTCTGGATACTTTATCATTCCTTTTAATAAATTTTCTGTACCTACTACCGCAGCTGCTGCACTAAAAGGCCCTGCTATGTCACTACCCACATCTACCAAATGTCCTATTTTATCAATAACTATTTTTAATGCCTTCAAACAAAGTGGTAATTTTCCATCTTTATATGGATCTGCTGGCGATAAATTATGTGCATCCCGTATATCTTTAAGTATAGGTTCCTCTAGATATGAAATTCCATTAGAAGGATAACCTATTTTACTTCCCATAGCCTCAGCCACACCTCTTAAAGTAGTTCCTACGCCAACACTATCTGGTCTTATTTTTTCAAATAGAAATACTTCTAACTCAGCCATTCTCTCTGCAGAATGATAATATTCATGAGTAGTTATACCCATTAAATTAGCCATAGTTACCCCCATTTGAGGCATGCAAGGAATTCTATCTATTTCTTGTCCTTTAGCAAAAGCATCTGTTCTTTCCTTAGGTGTCATCTGATCTGGTTTTATATATCTCTCCATTTGCTAATCACTCCCTACTACTATTTCACCCAATGAATCTCATAACTATTTTATGGTATTGCCCTATACTTATCCAATAGAAAATTTCCATACATTTCATTTTATGTATTACAATTTTTAATAGCATTTTAGGCACATTCAAATAAATAACAAGTCAGTATGCTAGTCTATTTTCCAAATTCGAATATTTATTCTTGAGCTACCCATGTTAATATTTAAATCCTGTATGAAAATAAGTAACCCATGTAAACTGGACTTCAGATAACGTTTTCTAAATTTAAGTTTAAATAAAAACTCCATTTAAAACCTATAACTTTGTTTATTTATACAATAATTTTTGATATACTTACATTATATCATTTAAGCAAACACTACAAATAAATAAATTTCACTTCATATGTTTAACGAAAGGATAGATACCCATGTCAAGAATAGGTATGCGTACAATTAAAACAGCATTGTCTGTTTTTTTATGTATAATAACACTAAATTTACTGAACATACATTACCCTTTTTATGCGTGTATTGCTGCTGTAATAAGTATGCAGAGTTCAGTTTCTGATTCATTTATAACAGGTAAAAATAGAATGATAGGTACTTCCATAGGTGCTCTTATAGGTCTTATTTTTGCTCTTATACGTCCAGAAAATTCTATCTTAACTGGAATTGGCATAATTGCAGTTATTTATTTTTGTAATGTACTTAATAAAAAAAGTTCTATAACTATTGCTTGTATAGTTTTTCTAGCTATCATGACTAATATGAAAGGTCAAGATCCTTTTATATACAGTGTAACTAGACTCTTAGAAACCTTTATAGGTATTGCCATTGCTGTACTAGTAAACTATCTAATTGCACCGCCAGATTATTTAAATAAAATATATTCTCACTGCAATACACTTATGGATGATATATTTTTCTTTTCTAAAGGCTTGATTAAAAATACATCTGATTTAAATATACTTAAGCTTCAAAGGGAAATAGATAACTTAGAAGACTCTCTTAAAACTTACTTAAATGAAATTAAACTTCAAAAGATAGATAATATAAAAGTGGATAACATAAAAAAGATATTAAACATCTGCAACAATGCTTATATTCATTTATTTACTATAGATAGATTAAGAAGGAATTGTAAATTAGACTTTGATAACGCATCTAAATATAAAGAACTATTTGAGGAAGAAGTAAATTGTAATAAAAAATGTTTATCAACAAACTTGGACCTCACATTTAACTATCATGTAAATAAACTTTTAACTCTTTTAGAAGAACTAAATAAAATCAATATCGTAAAAGATTAAATTTAATCTTTTGAAGCTAAAAATTCAAATTAGAAATAGTTAAAAAGCACCTATGGTGCTTTTTTATTTACGCTGTAGTTTATCATAATTAAGCAGCTTTACAACTCAACTTTGTCTTTTGAAATATAGAATGCCTAAAATTTCATTTTTAATGTTTTTCGTTGTTTGAAAGTCCATTTTATTCGCTTTACATAGTTATATATGTAGTTACACGCTTTTACATATTATGTAAAAGTCCATTTATATATCATTTTTGTATTTAAAACAAAATAATTATTCTTTTTTCTGAAAATTTTATTGACTAGGTATTAGTATTTAGTTATACTATATTCTATAAATTATTATGAAATAGTACTTAAGAAGGGAGATATTATGCCATGCAAAAGAAAAAAAAGCTTAACTTATCAACAAAAATTTTATTATTTATGCTTTTAGGAGCACTTTTAGGCCTTATTTCTAATAAGGAAATATCCATATTACCATATAAATATTATGAAATTTTAGAAACATATATTTTCTCACCAATAGGTAAAATGTTTATAAATTCTATAAAAATGCTGGTAGTTCCTATGGTATTTGTATCTTTAGTTAACGGGGTCGCTCAGATTGGAGATCTAAAAAAACTAGGTCGTGTTGGAGTGAAAACCATAAGTATTTACATTATCACCACTGCCATAGCTATAACTATAGGTTTAATCTTGGCTCTTCTTATTAAACCTGGTTCTAATAGCACTTTATCTATAGCAAATTTAAATTTCAAAGCACAAAATTCAATACCTTTCATTGATATAATCGTAAATATGATTCCCACTAACCCTCTTAAATCTATGACAGAAGATAACATGCTGCAAATCATAGTATTTAGCATACTTTTAGGCGTTTCTCTTACAAGTATAAACAAAGACAAGTCCAAAACTATTTTAAACTTTTTTGATGCACTTAACGACTGTATTCTAAAAATCATAGAATTTATAATGAAAACAGCACCTGTTGGAGTTTTTTGCCTTATAGCAAAGGTTATAGCTACTTTAGGATTAAGCTCCATTATAAATTTAGCCCTTTATATGTTAACTATCCTATTAGCATTATTTTTACATCTAACATTAGTCTATACAGGTATATTAACTTTCATTGCAAAATTAAATCCTATAATATTTTTCAAAAAGTTTTGGTCCGTTATGACCTTAGCCTTTAGCACGTCTAGTTCAAACGCCACTTTACCTGTAAACATGGATGTTGTTGAAAAGAAACTAGGTGTTAGCAAAAGTATATTAGGTTTTACCCTTCCATTAGGCGCTACCATTAATATGGACGGTACTGCCATAATGCAAGGTGTAGCCACTATATTCATAGCTCAACTTTTCAATATTAATATTTCACTTTCTCAACTTGTCACTGTTGTACTTACAGCTACATTAGCATCTATCGGTACTGCAGGAGTTCCTGGAGTAGGCATGATAACTCTCTCTATGGTACTTCAATCCATAGGACTTCCAGTAGAAGGAATAGCCATGATAATAGGAGTAGACCGCATCCTCGATATGTGTCGTACCGTTGTTAATATAACTGGAGATGCCATAGTTACCTTATGTGTTGCTAAATCAGAAAATGAACTAGATGCAGAAATCTTTTACAAAACTGAAGAAACTCAACTTAATTTTAGTGAATAATTATTCAAATAAAGCAAGAACTTTATAAAGTTCTTGCTTTATTACTTTTTAATATGCATTTTTAGATGAATCTTCCTCTATTCTATACAACCATTCTTAAAATAACATATTAAATATTTTTTCTTGTTCAACTTGAATCGCATGTCAAGTAGCAATCACTTCGCTGAATTTATATATCTAAAAAATTTATTCATGTTTAATCTAAAAGTCAATCCATCATACATTTCTCCTCGCACTTTCCTAAATGCAATTTTACGATGACATTCTTCGAATCCCAGCTTTGTTGCAAGACCTATCAATCTCTTATTGCCTGACCAAGTTTGAGTATATATATCTTCAATTCCTTTTGATATCAAATATTGTATAAAGAGGACCCATGCAGATGTAGCATAGCCTTTATGTCTCGCGGAAAGTGATGGTATATCAATTCCAATTGTACATTTCCCCTGTTTTCTTGTGTATTCATAACTATCATCAATATAATACCAACTGCACCAGCCAATATGAGATTTTTCTTTGTTATTTATACAAATTTGGAATACACTTCGTATTCTACTGTTATCCTTATCTTTTTCAATCCATGCAAATTTTTCCTCACGATACTTTTCAGGATTAAATATTTCCTCTCCCCCTTCATATTCCCATGGAGCATCCCATAGTTGCCATTCAGTTTCTACCGTTTCCCAATAGATTCTATCCTCTATATCCTGTTTAATAAAATCCCGCAAAATAATAATTTCATTTTTAATTTCCATGCTTTCACCCTTTTCAATTTATAATTTTTTTATATATTCATCTATGATTTTAATATCTCTACTATCTTTTTCTCTTCCTAGCTCAGCTTTCTGCTTTTTTATACTTTCTAAAGTACCTACTGGCAGCCCATCAATAAATTCTATTTCATCAACAAACCAATTTTCCAATAGTTCTATATCATCATTTACTGTTACGATTCTGGAATTATCCTCCGCCAAACTATATTTACAACCTTTATTTAAAAAGTGCTCTATCAAATTAGTTGTAACTCCTAAATCAATATCATTTGTTTCTTCTTTAACCCCATGAATTACCAACGCCGCACCGGAAGTTATCCAATACTCATTTGAAGGTAAATCCATATTTTTAAGTATTCTAATAATATCTTCTCTGCATAACATATACTTTCCTCCAAATTATATTTATCCTTTATGAAATAAAACTGTGCTGTCTCATCAAGCAAAAACTCAAATAAATATTCAAAGTAAAAGCTCTTTCCACAAATTTAAAATATACCTTATCTTCTTAAAAATCTATGCTTATACCATATCTATATACTTTTAATAACCTTGCATGGATTTCCTACAGCAATTACATTATCAGGTATATCTTTAGTAACAACACTTCCTGCTCCTATAGTTACATTATCTCCAATTTTAACTCCTGGGCATATTATTGTTCCACCACCAACCCAAACATTATTTCCTATGACAATGGGTTTTGCACATTCTTTTCCATTGAGTCTCTCAATAGGATCAACAGGATGAGCAGCAGTATAGATTTGAACATTTGGTGCTAAAAGTACATTATCACCAATTTCAACCCTATTTACATCGAGTATAGTACAACCAAAGTTAGCGAAAAAATTTTCACCAACCTTAATATTATAGCCGTAATCACAATTAAATGGTGCTTCGATATGAAATAAACCTTTTGTATTAATCAGTTTCTTTATAATTTCCTGTCTTATCTCTTTTTCACTTGGTTTTGTATGATTAAACTCAAAAGTTAAACTTCTTGCGTAATCTCTTTCCTTAACCAGTTGTTCATCACCAGCATTATATAAATCTCCTGCTAACATTTTTTCTTTTTCACTTTTCATGATTTTTTACCCCCTATAAATCTAATACTAATAATCACTTTATCAAAAGCATAATTAAAACGTAATCCTTTAAAGACACATTTTATTTTAGGTACATGAAAATAAATAACAAGTCAAAGATGCTGGTATATTTTATGTCAGACAAGGAAGCAGGTTCCGCCGCTAGTAGGACTATCGGTGGGTTCTGCTGACGCAGTATGACGCAAAATAGACTAGCATACTGACTTATTATTTATTTGAATGTGCCTTACTTTTATGGATCACCTTATATAAATATATTACCATTACTTTCTATAGCCGTACATATTCTAAATGCTTTACTTTTATATTTTAGTTTATTTAAAGAAAGAGAAAAGCACCCCTAAATGCTATTTTCTAACATTCAGGGGTGCACTGTTAAAAACTAATATTAATCTTTTTTATGTGTCTTTTTACTATGTTTGGTTCTAGAGTTATTAGCTTTCTTTTCCTTTTCTTGTTGACTTGCACAAGAACTATCATGTTTTTCATTCATAACATTCACTCCTCTCAATATCTCGTGTATTAAACCACCAAGATAAGTATTTAAAATATTATCACCTTACTATTTTGCTCAATATGCAAATTATAATTCTATGGAATTAATAACACAAGCATCACATTGACAGAAATCGGCTAATTATATAAAATGTGATTAATGATTTGTATTATTTTGAAAAATTAGATTTTTTCAACACATAACTTCATTTTTACCTTTCAACGATGTTGAAATAGGGTGCAACTCTGTAGGAATAGATTTCGTTGCTTCATGGTATAAAAGAAATCTTCACATTTTCTCTAATTTAAAACATATTTGCAATAATAACGATCGGGTGTTAGTTTTATATGGAGCCGCTCATCTAAAACTCTTAAGAGACTTTATTAATGATTCTCTTGATTTAGATTATGTAGAAGCTTTAGACTACTTGTCTTAAGAAATTTCATTAAGGTATTACTATATTTCCAAAAGCCATTTCCTATTTCATTATTACTAAATACCACTAATGCAGCCTTATTTATTTTCTCTTGTTTTAAAGACTCTATAACTGCATTAACCAATGGTTTTCCAACACCTTTTCCTCTATAATTTTTATCCACAGCAGTATGATAAATATACGCTCTTCTACCATCATGTCCACATAAAATACTTCCTATTATTTTATCATTCTCAACAGCTATAAAATTAGTTGTTGAATTTTTCTTTAGGAACTTGCTAATACCCTCTTTAGAATCATCTATACTCCTTATTCCTACCCCTTTTATAGAAGTCCATAGCATAAATACTTCATCATAGTTATCAATGGTCATTTCTAATATTCTCATATTTTGCCCTCCAATATATACCATTTTGTATTTTTATTATAAAATATAAAGAGCTAGCTTGTAAACTAACTCTTTCATTGTGAACTTACTATACAATTTTTGTTGTCCAACCAACATTACATTCTCCAAATATCCAAAATCTCTTAACCCCCTTATCTTCAATATCTCACTATACTTTATATTAGAATTATGCTATACTAACTAAGTAAATTTCGTAACCGTAGAAGTGGATGGCTACGGTGGTTGTACGTTAGCCACCTTGGGCTATTGATGATTCTCATCATAGCTTAAGGGGGTGGTATTGGATATGATACTAATTGCTTTTATGACTTTATTTTCAGTAATAATTGTTTTACTGATATTTATAGCCTTAAAACCAGCTTCGAAACTTTGTGATTTTGAAATGAATATTAGTGTTAAAAGTCTTAAAATTAAATTTAAGACAAAAGAAAAAAGTTCCCCATCCAGCAAGAAGTAGAACTCTTTTCTTTACTTATTTAATTATTAAATAAAATCCAATAGCCCTAAAACTAAAAACGTTCTAGGGTTGGCTTAGTGTTACCAGCACTAAGCCTCTTCTTATTTATATTATATCAAATATTCTTTAAAAATAAACCTTTAATTTTATACTATGCAATTATTATTCTAATGTCCTTTATGCTTTTCTTTCTTTTTCGTCTGCTTTAATTGAAACTTTCTTTCTTCCATTTCATTTTTTCGCTCTTTGTTAATTTTTTTGTTAATTAACTTATTTTCCTCAAACTGTTTTTTTAAAGCTATTTGAGCCTTAGTTCCTATACCCTCGTTTTTAGTTTCTTTTCTAATTTTTCTTTGCATCCTTTTGGGTTTTTCCCGTCTTATGCCTAATTTTTCATTTAAATTGGCTATTATACTACTGAACTTTAAATTTTTAAATTCTTTTAATATAAATTGATGAATCTCTTCATCTTTAGGCTCCGCTCCAAAAGTCACCTTACATACTTTATAACCATCATTCTCATATACTTCAAATACACCTATCCAAAAAGGTTCATTAAAAAGAACTGTTAATTTAATTGATGTTATCATAAACATCTCCTCCTGTTAAATTAAAATCTCTAGAGAATGGACAACCCCAGGAGGGCAGGTTACTGCTATATTAAATTTATATAGGTTCTGACTACCAACAGAAACTGTGTTTTTATCTCTACATACTAATTTACCAAAATTGTTGGCAAAATACAATAAACTATATATTTTTTAATTTTATATTTAATATAATGATTATCCCACAAAAGCATTACATTACCTGAATTATGAAATTTCTCTGGAATGACTTGCATAAGAAGCAAAAGAACTGTTTAAATTTAATTTTAGAAATTCTTCTTTTAGACAGATAAAATTATCGTAAGCCTGGCAAGGACGCCAGGCTAGCAAACCTGAGGCAGGACGCTGAATGTGAGCGTTAGATAATTTTATATGGCTAAAAGATTAGAATTTCTTAAATTAAATTTATTGTTCCGAGCTCTTATGCAAGTTATGGAGAAGAAATTTCATAATTCCATTACATTGTACCTTATTGTGGGTTAATCATATAATAAAAAGATTTAATTTATTTAAAACTAACTATTTTTATTATGAAATTATTATACAATTTTTGTTGTCTAATTTTCACTACATTTTCCACAATTAATATTTCATAAAATCTAATTAACTTCACCATACCAAGCTAAATTATATTTAAAAGATTTTTGTAACAAACAATTTATTTTTATCATATTACATATTATATAATATATTATTTTAATCAAAAATACTATTAAATTTTAATTATTATGGAGAGTGAGTTCAAATTGAATATAGAGGAAAATCACAAATATAACACTTGTAATTTTTCCGAATCAGGAATGATAAAATATGACTATAATATTAAAACACAAAATTCAAATATAACTTTTAATTCAACTTCTGTATCTATCTTACCTCCAAATGCAAGTTGGTCAGATATGGAAGGGTTTGTTTTAAAAAGATATGGACCTTTCAGATTTAATTTTACAAATGCAAAAAATGATACTATAGCTGAAATAGTATTATTTATCTCTTATGGTTGTAATGGAAAATTTAATTCTTCTGGTCACTATTTAGCTGACGCAACTGTTTCTCCTTATTCAATCTTCGCTAATCCTGGATACCACTTTACTTGTAATGTTACCGCTAGTGACCCAATAAATTTTGGTACTACATCAGACCCAATACCTGGTGTAAATTTAAAATTGCAAATGCAAGTTAAAAGTTATAATAAACTTATATTAAAAAAGCCTTATACTTCCTTAGAAAATTCTACTAATTTAAAAACTCCATTAACCTTAAGTAAATATACTTGTCATAATCGCCTTAATACAATAGAACAATATTTAATTGTTTGTATACGGGGTGATTGTCAGGCACATGTAATTACCGCTTACGGTTATTAGATTTTCATAATAAAGAGAGATAGAATCTCTTCTATCTCTCTTTATATTAACCATTATTCAACTTGTCTTACACAATCTTTGTTGTCCATTCTTCACAATTCCAGACCTCTGTAACCACATCCCTATAAAATTCAGGTTCATGGCAAACCATAAGTATAGAGCCTTTGTATCCTTTTAAAGCTCTTTTAAGTTCATCTTTAGCTTCTACATCCAAATGATTGGTAGGCTCGTCCAGTATCAATATATTTGTTTCCTTATTTATAAGCTTACATAGTCTTACCTTAGCTTTTTCGCCTCCAGATAAAACTACTATTTGACTTTCTATATGCTCTGTAGTAAGTCCGCATTTTGCTAAAGCTACTCTTACCTCATACTGAGTAAATCCTGGGAATTCATGCCAAACCTCTTCTATGCAGGTATTATAATTTCCTTCTTTTTCTTCTTGCTCAAAGTACCCTATTAACTGATAATCTCCTAGTTCTATTTCCCCTGAAAGTGGTTTAATTTTTCCCATTAAACTTCTAAGAAGAGTGGTTTTACCGATACCATTAGCTCCCACAAGGGCTATTTTCTGACCTCTCTCCATGCTTATATTTAAAGGCTTTGAAAGAGGTTCTCCATATCCTATTACTAAATCCTTAGTTTCAAAAATCATTTTTCCAGAAGTTCTTCCTTGTTTAAAATTAAATTCAGGCTTTACCTTTTCCTTTGGAAGTTCTATGATATCCATTTTATCAAGTTTCTTCTGTCTTGATTTTGCCATATTCGTGGTAGCAACTCTAGCCTTATTTCTAGCTATAAAGTTCTTAAGACCTTTTATTTCCTGCTGCTGTCTTTCATAAGCCGCTTCCATTTGCTTTATCTTTGCTTCTCTTTGTGCCATAAAGGTATTGTAGTCTCCCACATATCTTTCTAACTTTTTATTATCCACATGATAAATTAAATTTATAACGCTATTCAAAAACGGTATATCATGAGATATAAGTATGAATGCATTTTCATAATTTTGAAGATATCTCTTAAGCCACTCTATATGCTGCTCATCCAAATAGTTAGTAGGCTCGTCCAAAAGAAGTATGTCTGGATTTTCTAAAAGAAGTTTTGCCAAAAGTACCTTTGTTCTCTGTCCACCACTTAGCTCAGCTACATCTTTATCCAGCCCCACATCTCTAAGTCCAAGCCCCCCTGCTACTTCTTCTATTTTAGCATCTATAACATAAAATCCATTGTTATCCAAAAGATCTTGAATAGTCCCCATATCCTCCAAAAGCTTTGTAAGCTCATCCTCTGAGGCATCAGCCATCTTTTCTGTTATATCCATCATTTCCTTCTCTAGATCAAAAAGATATTGAAAGCTTTGTCTAAGTATATCTCTTATGGTATTGCCCTTTTGAAGCACTGCATGCTGATCCATATATCCAACTCTAATTCTATTTGACCACTCTACAGTCCCCTCATCTGGTGCTATCTTTCCAGTTATTATATTCATAAAGGTAGATTTTCCTTCTCCATTAGCTCCTATTAAACCTACATGCTCTCCCTTTAAAAGTCTAAAAGACACATCTTCAAATATGGCTCTAGCTCCAAAGCCATGATTTACGTTTTTTACTGTTAAAATACTCATCTCTTTTCTCCTCTTCCGTATTTTGTTTTTCTAGCTCTGATTTTTAATCTTCTCCGCTATTTCATTTAAATACTCCCATCTTTCCATTAGCTCTAAAAGTTCACTTTCAAGCTCTTCATTCTTAGCTAATAACTCCTGAAGTAGTGTATAATCACTAGCAGTTGAATTTATTTTTTCTTCAATCTCTGAAAGATTTTTTTCTACTCCTTCTATAACTTCATCTATTTTTTCATATTCTCTTTGCTCTTTATAGGAGAATTTTATTTTAGAAGGCTTAGTGCTATTTTTTAAATCATTATTTTCACTCTTTTCTTTTTCATTTTTCTTATATTTTTCTCCATTTTGTTTATCTTTAGGTAGTTTCTGCTGTGTACCATCTTCTACACATGAATTTTGCTGCGTTTTTTCTAAAAAATCCACGTAGTCTGAATAATTTCCTGTATGCTCTAAAACCTCACCATTTCCTCTAAAAGCAAGTATTTTATTTGCAATTTTATCTAAGAAGTATCTATCGTGGGAAACTGTAACCACTGCTCCTTCAAAGTTTTCAATATAATTTTCTAAAATATTCAATGTATCTATATCTAAATCATTGGTAGGCTCATCTAAAAACAATACATTAGGTGCATACATTAAAACCCTTAAAAGTTGAAGTCTTCTCTTTTCTCCCCCAGATAACTTACCTATAGGAGCATATTGTATATCTCCTGAAAACAAAAATCTTTCCATCATTTGAGAGGCACTTATAGAATGTCCATCTGCCGTTTTTATAAATTCTCCTGCTTCTCTTATATATTCTATGGCCCTCATATTTTCATCCATGTGAGTGTATTCTTGAGAAAAATATCCTATTTGCACTGTTTCCCCCACATCTATTATGCCTTTATCAGCTTTTATATTTCCTGATAAAATATTTAAAAGAGTAGACTTACCAAGTCCATTGTTTCCTATTATACCTACTCTATCTTCTCCACTCAATATAAAATTAAAGTCTTTTATAATTTTTTTGTCTCCAAAACTCTTATTTATTTCCTCTGCAATTATTACTTTCTTTCCGAGTCTAGTGCTGCCAACACATATATCCATGTTTTCATCATCTACATATCCTTCTTCTGCTACTAGTTCTTTAAATCTATCCACTCTAGCCTTTTGTTTAGTTCCTCTAGCTTTAACTCCCCTTCTTATCCATGCCAATTCTCTTCTATATAAGTTTTGTCTCTTTTGCTCTAGAGACTTTTCTAATTCTTGTCTTTCTACCTTAGCATTTAAATATAAGCTATAATTTCCTTCATAGCTGTACAAATTTCCTCTATTTAGCTCCAATATTCTATTAGTTACCCTGTCTAGGAAATATCTATCGTGGGTTATCATAATAAGAGAACCCTTCCTGCTATTTAAGTATTCTTCAAGCCATTTTATAGTTTCATTATCCAAATGGTTGGTAGGCTCATCTAATATCAAAATGTCACAAGGTCTGATAAGTGCTCCTGCCAGAACTATTCTTTTTCTCTGCCCACCGGAAAGCTTTCCTACCTTCGCATTAAAATCATTTATTCCAAGCTTTGTAAGAATTATCTTAGCATTACTTTCAAGGCTCCATGCATCAAGTGCATCTATCTTACTTGTAATCTCCATAAGTTTACTTTGAAGATTTAAATTCTCAGGATTTTTCTCTATACTGTCCATTATTTCTTCATATTCCCTTAAAACTTTCATCACCGGAGAATCACCCTTAAATATTTGCTGTATAACCGTTAGCTCCTCCTGAAATTCCATGCTTTGATTTAAATATTCTATAATAAGTTTATTTTTCTTTATTACGTTTCCCTCATCAAAATTTTCTACCCCTGCTATAATCTTAAGGAGAGTAGACTTTCCTGTACCATTTATCCCTATTAGTCCTATTTTTTCTCCCTCATTTATGCCAAGAGACACCTGCTTTAAAAGTACCTTCTCACCATAGCTCTTATTTATATTTTCTAATGTTATTAAATTCATTTTATCTTCCTTTCTATCTATGTGAATCCACAATCTCCAGTACTTACTTCTCAAATTACAATTTTCAAAATTATAGGAGAAACTTTTATTATTAGTGCACTATATTTTTTTACATACATAATATATTATATCTTATTTTAATTGTAAATTCAGTAAAAAATAATACCATATTATAAAAATAGGACTGCTATACTAGTCACTCAGTATAGCAGTCAATAATAAATATAGATAAAATAAATCTATATTTAGCTCTAAATTACTTCAATATACAATTATTTTACGGCAGATATATAATACATTTCATCATTGTCAATGCACTTGTTTATTTTAAAATAATTTTTCATAATTTCACAGGTAATCTCTGCCTTTGGGAGTATATGTTCTTTTACAGCCTCCTTGGAAGCATGAACCCTGTTTATATCCTCCTTGCTTTGAGAATGACAAATTATTATTTTACCATTTTCCTTCATAAGCTTTCTTAAATGACTAAAAAGTTTTTCCTTATCTTTAAAATGTGGATATGCAGAATAAATGAATATATAATCAAAATCTTTTTCTTCATTAAATTCTACTACATCTTCTGCATAAAATTTTACTCTATCATCCTTATATTTACTTTTGGCAACCTGTATCATATTTTCTGACAAATCTACACCATAAATTTCTTTAGGATTTGTCTTCATTAAATATTTTATAAGAACTCCTGTCCCTGTACCCACATCAAGGATTTTAGACTCTTTCTTAACATCACTTATATCTATTATATGATTTATTTTATTTTCATCATGATGACACATATCATCCCACTTAAATGCTACTTGGTTAAAGAACTCTTTATCATTCATCATGCAGTTACTTTTTCCCCTTTCTCTAGTGCCTTTACCACTACAGGAATTAATATTAATTGTATAATTATGCCTATAAAGCCTTTTACAAAGGCTCCTGTTAAGAATGCTTTAAATACAAAGTTATTTCCTTTAGCAGTAAGTAGTATATAATTCATTATACCAGATATTAGTCGTCCACCAAACATAGATAATACCAATGCAAACATTATATTTAATCTTTTTTTCTTATATAAATATCCTGATAAAAATCCATAAGCTGCAAGTTCACACGCCATAGAAATTCCTGTTGGAAATAATGGTGGCATTCCTGTTAAAAATGAATTTAAAAGTGGTGTTATAAATCCTACTACAATTCCATACTTCCACCCAAGCACCATTCCACATAATAAAACTGGTATATGCATAGGTAAAAACACAGGTCCCGCCATGCCTACCATATGAAAAAAGTAAGGTAAAATTAATCCTATTGCTATAAAAATAGCTACCTTGATCATGTTATTAGTTTTACTGTTCATTTTTATACCCCCCGATAATATAATTTCTATAAACAGAGCTCTTAGCTTCAGATGGAGTTTTTACTCCATCTGAAGGTTAGAGATCGTTATCCATGGACGTAGCTGCCGTTATCTCCCACTTTGTTAGAAGTGGGAGTGTTACGGCAGGTAGTCATCGGATAAAAAAATAAAAAGGTAGAGAAAAATCTCTACCTTCGTGGTAACATAATATATTCGTATAATTTTATTCAATTATTAAATTTTATTTAATGCTTTGGATTTATATAAATAACGTTATAGTGATTCGTTCACTTTAACTTCACTCTATAATTCTTCTAATTAATACAAATTATAACATGTATTTTATAACTTGTCTACTTATTTTTCACGTGACTGCCTCTTATTAACTTCTATCTCCTTCGCTACCTCTCTTTCAGCATACCCAAAATTTATATCTTTATTTTCTCCCCCTAGAGATAAAAATCCCTTTGTCAAATCTTCCGTGGTAGATTCTAAAACCAGCATAAATTGATTGTATGCAAAATTATATTTAGGATCATTTTCATCTTGTCCAAAAACTCCTATTAAAAATTCCTCAATCATTTGATCCATTCCCCAAAGCTTCAAATGCAAAAGTTCATGAAGTAATACAGCTTCATAATTATTCATCTTGGCATTATGATTGTTTAACATTACTATTGCCTGTTTATTGGAACAGTCTATCTTTATATCTCCAGATTTTCTCCATTCACTTTCTACTAAATGTAGTTTTATATCCCAATCCTTTAACCTAAGTATTTCTTGCCACTTTTCTAAATAATTTTGTGCCTTCTTTAAATCTATTTTAGCCATATTAAGTCCTCCAATTTAACTTTTAATTATCTATTTAATATTTCTTTAAATCAAATCCCAAAACATTAATATTATCATTCTTATTTAATTTTTCATCATAATTCTTCCTAAGTTCAATCATATTAAGATGATCAAATCCACAATCTATATAAAATTGTAGTGCTGAAGTATTTCTGGGTATAACACTTACAAAAATAGATATTATCCCTTTTTCTTTCATCATCTTGTCCAGTTCCTTTATAACGTATTTTCCAATTCCATGTCCTCTATACTGTTCTACAATAAATATATCTTCAAGCCATGCAGCATCTTGTCCTCCAAATCTTACGCTTATAAATCCTATGTTTTTACCTTCATTTAATATATTAAATACCTTTCCCGCTTCCATCCATTCCTTTAAGGTTTCCAATGATTCTTCATCATTTGTCCAAAATTCTTTAGGGGCATTTGTAAGCTTTCTATGGTAATTAAAAAAATCTGTTATCATTTTTACTGTTTCATCAAATAAAGATTCTTCTATTTCTTTTAATTGTATATTCATATTTTCCCTCCTATTTAACCTATATTAATGATTAACAAGAATATTAATTATTAAGGAATTTTTGACAAGTGACCTCCTATTTAACCTATATTAATGATTAACCCACAAAAAGTATTAAATTACTTGAATTATGAAATTTATCTGGAATGATTTGCATAAGAAGCAAAGGAACTGTTTAAATTTATTGTTCCGAGATCTTATACAAGTCACTGAGGAGAAATTTCATAATTCCATCACATTGTACCTTTTTGTGGGTTAATCATATTAATAAATTTTTATCTTTTTATCTTCAAATACTCATAAATCTTTTTCCATCCCTCAATCTACATTATTTTTTATGTTATAAATGCATAATTAAATTATGCCATAATTCTATGAAAGAAATTATGGCATAACCTTAACTATATTATAAAATACTATGCATTCAAAATTTCATTTTCCTGTTCCTGTACAAATTGATTAGTGTACAAGTTATAATAATAACCTTTTCTTCTCATAAGACTTTCATGATTACCCTGTTCTAGTATTTTTCCATTTTTTATAACTAATATTCTATCTGCAGATACTATAGTAGAAAGTCTATGAGCTATTACAAAGCTAGTTCTTCCTTCTAACACCTTATCTATAGCATTTTGTATTACCCTTTCTGTTTCAGTATCTATAGAAGAAGTAGCTTCATCTAAAACGAATATAGATGGATTCGCGACTATAGCTCTAGCAAAGGATATAAGTTGTTTTTCTCCAGTAGATAGCATTCCCCCACCTTCACCAACTTCTGTATCATATCCCTTATCCATTTTCATTATAAAATCATGAGCGTCTACTAGTTTAGCTGCTTCTATTATTTCCTCATCTGTAGCATCTAATCTCCCATATCTTATATTTTCTTTTATGGTACCACTGAAAAGATGTGGACTTTGTAAAACGTAGCCTAAATTAGCTTGAAGCCAACTAATAGATCTTTCTTTATAATTAACTCCATCTATTAAAATTTCTCCAGCTGTAGGCTCATAAAATCTACAAGCAAGATTTACTATAGTACTCTTTCCTGAACCTGTTTCTCCAACTAAAGCTATAGTTTCTCCAGCTTTTACATCTAAGTTAAAGTTATCTAAAACCTTTTGACCATCTTTATATGCAAAGGACACATCTTTAAAGGTTATGCTCCCATGAACCTCTGGCCAATTTTCCATTTTGGGATTGTACTCATCTCCATAAATCTCCTGAACTTCTTTAGAATCGTATATGTCTGATTCTGTCTCTATCAATGATAAAATTCTCTCTGCAGAAGCTTGAGCATGTTGAAGCTCTGCTATAGTAGCTGCCAATTGGCTTACTGGTTCAAAAAACTGAACGCTGTAGGAAATAAACATCATTAAAGTTCCATAGCTTATGGTTTTTAAAAGTACATCCTGTCCTCCAAACCAAAGAGCTAAACCCGTTCCAATGCTTCCTAGAGTTAAAACTATAGGAAGGAAAAGAGCAGAAAACACCGCAGCCCTGACTGCTGAATCTCTCATATTTTTTGTATCTAATTTAAACTCTGTTAAATTATCTTCTTCTCTAACTAATGTTTTAGTAGTTTGAGCTCCTGTTATACATTCATTAAAATCCCCTGTTATACGAGAGTTTATTTTTCTAACCTTTCTATAAGCATCCAATATCTTTTTCTCAAAATATATTCCTATTAGAAACAATGGTGGAACCACACACAACGTTATTAATGTAAGTTTCCAATTGTGATAAAACATAACGCCTGCAAAACCCATCATCATAACTAAAGCCCATACCATGTCTGTAAGTCCCCAAGAAACTATTTCACTTAACCTATATATATCTGACGTCATTCTAGACATCATCCATCCTACAGGAGTAGTGTCATAGTAAGAAAATGATAATTCCTGTAACCTTTTAAATCCAAGTTTTCTTATATGGTGGGCAAGCTTAGTTTCTACCCCTCCAGAAAAAGTTACTAGAAGCTTTACATTTATAGCTTGAATTCCTATGACTACTATATAAACTATTGAAAATTTTAAAAGTCCTTGTACATTTCCAGTTATTACGAAATTATCTATGGCATATTTAGTAAGGTAGGGTATTAAAACATCAATACCCGCTACCCCTATCATTACAAATCCTAAAATTATAAGCTGCTTTTTAAAATCAGCTGCATACTTTAAGAGTTTCCTCCAAAGCCCAAAATCAATTTTTTCATTTTTATTGCTGAAATTTTCTTCTACATATGCACTCAAACAATTCACCCCCTTAACTTACCTTGCTGCCACTTGAATGCTCACCCTCTGATGAACTTTGTATTTCCCAAATACGCTTGTATAGCCCGTCTTTTTTAATAAGTTCTTCATGACTACCCATATCTACTATTTTGCCTTTATCCAATACTATTATTTTATTTGCTTCCTTTAAAGTAGACACACGGTGAGAAATTATCAAAGTAGTAACTCCCTTACTTCTTTTAGACAAAGCTTTTCTTATTGCCCTGTCTGTTTCTGTATCCACTGCACTTAAGGAATCATCAAAAATTAATATAGGACTCTTATTTATAACTGTTCTGGCAATAGCAACTCTCTGCCTTTGTCCTCCAGACAATGTTACTCCTTTTTCTCCTACTAAAGTTTCATATCCTCTGTCAAAGCCCATTATTACATCGTGTACAGCTGCAATATCAGCAGCTTCAAATATATCCTTATCTACTGCTTCCTTTTTAGCAAGACTTATATTATCCTTTATACTTTTGGAAAATAGAAAAGGTTCCTGAAGAACTATCCCTATATTCTTTCTTATCCATTTTCTGTTAATATTCTTAAGTTCCACTCCATCTATCTTTATAGAACCTCTATCATAATCGTACAATCTAGCTAATAAATGTACTAAGGATGACTTTCCGGAGCCTGTTCTTCCCATTATACCTACTGTTTCTCCTTTTTTAACTTTAAAGGATACTCCATCTAGTACTGGTACATCCTTTTCATATTCAAAATACACCTGTTGAAATTCTATATTTCCTTTTACTTCAGGTTTTAAATCCTCTAAACTTATTTTCTCTTCTTTTTCCCCTAAAACCTCACTAATACGGTTTATAGACACTACCATTTTACCTGCATCAGATAATATCCTACCAAGCTGCCTAACTGGCCATAATAACATTCCTTCATAAGTTGTAAAAACAAATAAGGTACCTAAGGTCATTTCGCCTCTTGCAGTTAAATAAACTCCGGCAATTAATACTGCTCCTGTTTGAAGCATACATAAAAAATCTGAAATAGACCAATAATTTCCTCTAAGAGCATACATCTTGTAACTTAAATCTCTAAACTCTTCACTTCTAGCATTAAATTTATCTACTTCATATTTTTGTCTTCCAAAGGCTCTTACCACTCTAACACCAGATAAATTTTCTTGAAGTGCTGTGGTCATTTTAGCCTCAGATTCATCTGCTTTTTGGAATAACTTTTTTATGCCGTTAAAGAATATCCAAGAATATGCAAATATTATAGGCACTGCTGCCATAGCTATAAGGGTCATTTTAACATTTAATGAAAGCATCATGGTTATAGAAAAGATTAGTATAAAAACTGCTCTTCCAATGTCCACTAGTTGCATAGCTAAAAATCTTCTTATAGTATCTACATCAGAGGTGCATCTTTGAATCAAGTCTCCAGTTTCACATTTTACATGATAATCATAAGGTAAATGTTGAATATGATTATACAAAGTTTCTCTAATATTTTTAGCTATATTTTCTGAAGCTGAAGCTGACCACCTTCCTTTTAAAAATAAAAATATTCCCCTTACTAAAGTTATAATTACCAATAATATTGTACAAATCCAAAGGTTTTGAACTAACACAGATTTGCCTCCCAAGAAGTTCACGAACCTTACTCCCGCCTCTGAAAGCTCCATAGGTTTTCCGCCTAATATAGAGTCTATGGTAGTTCTTATAACTAAAGGTGATAAGGTAGAAAAAAATGTTGCAAGTCCTATACTGAGTATTGCCCCAATATACTTAAGTCTATTTCCTTTCATAAAATTCCACAAAAGTTTAGAATTTTTCACATAAAGTCCCCCTCTCTATTGCATTTTTTAAAATAACTCACGTAAAAACTAATGGTTTCCTAAAATATTTGCTAAATAATTTTTTCATAACTGCACACCTCCATAATATATAAAAAACCGTAGAAATTTTTCTACGGCTCTAATATCTTAAAACAAAATACTACTATAGAATACAAAAGCCATAGGTCACAATTAACCCATGGCAGTACAATTTCAAACAAACTTATCACAAAGAAATATTAACGGTAATAAGCATAAAATCACACTATATTCCAAAGGCCGTGTACAGTATCTAATTTACTTAAATCTGAATTGCCAATATAACATATATTCATTTTACTTAACATTTCACGACCTCCTTTTTTCAAATTCTTTTTTATTAATTTTCACAATATTTAGTATAAACTACTTATATATTATTTGCAAGTAATATTTTCAAAAAACTTTAAAAAATACTAATGTACTTTTTTATACAGCTATTCATATATCCAATAACATGATTATCCCACAAAAGCATTATATTACCTGAATTATGAAATTTCTCTGGAATGACTTGCATAAGAAGCAAAGGAACTGTTTAAATTTAATTTTAGAAATTCTTCTTTTAGACAGATAAAATTATCGTAATCCTTAAAAGGACGTCAGGCTTACGAACCTGAGGCAGGACGCTGAATGTGAGCGTTAGATAATTTTATATGGCTAAAAAATTAGAATTTCTTAAATTAAATTTATTGTTCCGAGCTCTTATGCAAGTCATGGAGGAGAAATTTCATAATTCCACTACATTGTACCTTATTGTGGGATAATCATAACATACTATTTAAATATATATTCTCCAGTAACTAGGTTATATATCATCCTCCATAAATTCATCTTTATCTCTCCCCTTATTCTTTCGCGTTTCTTTATCATTATCCATTCTTTTTATGCCCATTGCTGAAAGTTGCTTGTTAGTATTTTTTCTTTTACTCATATTTTTCACTCCTATTTTATATATTTCATATATATATTTCCAAATATTAAGAATTTTATACGCAAAAATAATACACACAATGAAGATTTAATATGTTAAAATAATATTGACTTTTTTATAAAATAAACCTTAATTTAGACAAAATTTTTACTATTCCATAATGTAAAAGGGAGAAAAAACTATGTGCAAAACTAAAAAAACTGAAGTAGTAATACTTTTAACTAATACGGGCACATTGCTATCGAAAGTTATACAAAGATACACTAATGAACCTTATACCCATGTTTCTATAGGCTTTGACATTGAATTAAATCAAATATATAGTTTTGGAAGGATATTTCCACAAAACCCACTAATAGGTGGCTTCATAGTTGAAAATAGATATGAAGGACTTTATTCTATATTTACCAATGTAAATTGTGCAGTATATACTCTGCGGGTGGACAAGTTACAATACGAAAAGATGAAGGAAATTATAAATACATTTCATAATAATAAGAATAAATACAAATATAATTTTATAGGTTTATTTGCTGTTGCTTTTAATATACCATTTAAAAGAGAAAATGCTTATTTTTGTTCTCAATTTGCAGCAACTGTCTTAGAAAAAAGTAATGTTAAAATATTTAATAAAAAATGTGAATTAATTACTCCTTCTGACTTTAGAACTTCCAAACATTTAAAACTAGTTTACAGTGGAAGATTATCGGATTATAGCTCTAATTTTACATCTATTTCTAACACTGAACTTTTACCTTTAATTTGATAAAATGATATAAATTAATATTGATTTTATATGCATTTAGCTACTATTGATTTGTTCTTTCATAATAGGGTTGAAAATTTAATTATGTAACCATGAAATAAAAAAGGATGAATATAAAAATGTACTGCTATTCATCCTTTTTATTATATGTAGTTTCTAACTTATATCATTTTTATTTAATATAATAATTATCTTTTACAGCCGTTATTTTTTAATCCGTATACTGCCCCCAGCATTCCAGCCTTGTTACCACAGCTAGCAACCTTTAACATTAAGTTTTTATTAAATGAAGGCATTATCATATTATCCAGATGATCTTTTATTAGATCTGTAATTAAATTTCCCTGAGCCGATACCCCTCCACCTATTATAATAAGGGAAGGATTAAATATGTGTACAAGATTTTTTAGTCCCAATGCAACATTATAGGTCCATTGATTAACTATGTCTTTATATATTTTTTCCCCATTATTGGCTCTTTCAAATATTATTTTTCCATTTAATTTTTCTTTTGTTCCTGCCTTTTCTTGTGCAAATTTTACTAAACCAGATGTAGATGCATATCTTTCATAACAACCCCTATGGCCACAATTGCATTCCACACCATTAGGATATAAATTCATATGTCCAAATTCCCCTGCTGAATAGCTACTTCCTGTAAACACATCTCCATTTAACACTATAGCTCCACCTATGCCTGTACCTAATGTAAGACATAAGAAGTTTTTCTTATTCCTAGCGGCTCCTGCCCACATTTCTCCTAAGGCTGCGCAGTTTACATCATTATCCACATAACAAGGATATGAAAATTCCTTTTCTATAATTTCTCTTAGCTTTACCCCTGTCCAACCAGGTATTGCATCCGTTGCAAATATAATTTTTCCAGCTACCCTATCCACTTGTCCTGCAGTACTTATGCCTATACCGCCTATGTCTTCGCCGTGTTCTTTTAGTAGAAATCTTATTACATTCTTTACTTTTTCTATTAGGCAATCTGCTCCCCTGCAAGCCTCTGTATCTGTACTATAGACATCCAGTATATCACCATTCTCTTCTACTACTCCGTATTTTATTCCAGTTCCACCTATATCCACAGCTAAGTATTTCACTGTTTCATCCTCCTATTTATTATTAATCTCATCAACAAACTTTTTAGTTATCAATTGTGGACGAGTAATAGCTCCTCCTGTAACCACTGCTAAAGCTCCCCTCTTTAAGCATTTTTTTGCTTTTTCTGGTGTATCTACTTTCCCCTCTGAAATTACAGGTATTTTTACATTGTCTAAAACCTGCATTAAAAATTCAAAATCATTATCTTGTATATCCATTCCTTTAGTATACTCAGTATATCCATGCATAGTAGTTCCTACAAAATCAAAACCACATGCTTCTGCTAATCTTGCTTCTTCTAAATCAGATATATCTGCCATCAATAATTGATTTGGATATTTATTTTTTATTTCTTTTACAAATTCACAAAGTTTCTTTCCATCTGGTCTTTCTCTTTTAGTAGCATCTATAGCAATTATGTGTACTCCCTCTTTACATAATTCATCTACTTCTTTCATAGTAGGAGTTATATAAACAGAACATTCTCCATAGGTTCTCTTAATTATTCCTATTATAGGTAAATCCACTTCACACTTTATAGCCTTTATGTCCTCTACTGTGTTTGCCCTTATGCCCACTGCACCTCCAATTTTAGCCGCAAGAGCCATTTTGGACATTATAAAAGAACTATGGAGTGGTTCATCCTCTAAAGCTTGACAAGATACTATCAAACCACCCTTTATTTTATTGATTAAATCTTCTTTCATTATAATCATCTCCTAAATATAACACTTACAAAGTCATGAAATTATCTCACTAAATAGCTATCTTAAATATAATTTTTCTTATATCCTTAGAATCTTTTACTTTTATACCTGTCATATGCACATCTTCTGGATAACATAATACAAAAGTCCCCTCTTTTATAGTTAATTCTCCTTCAATGTCACCTTTTAAAATATAAGCATCATCATTTTCATTATAATCCTTCTCTATTTCCATATTTTCAAAATTAGAATATAGCAATTTTTCCTCTCCATTTAACATATAGTGTACATCAATATATTTCTTATGAGACTCCCAAAAGCCTTTTTCTAAATCTTTAGTTTGATATTCTGCAACTACATAATAAAGCTCATCCCCATCCACTTTATGAACACCTTTTTCATCCTTTGAAAAATCATGTTCTTTCATAAATTTCAAAGCCTTACCTATATTGCTTTCAACATCACCATAAAGTTCTATATTTTTAATTTTATCAATTATCATATTGTATCATCCCCCTGTACAAATTGAACTCTTTTAACATACTCACTATTCTTAAATTTTTATAATTAAAATGCTAAAGTGTCTTTTTAATAAACTACTTTTACATTAAATTAAATACAAAATCACCTTATATTTGAAATTAGCCAGAAAACATGTCCATTTAAGTACTATGCTTTACTGGCAAATTAATTTAAACTGCTTACTTCGATTTATATTTATTATTTATCACCATATATAGTTAAGCTATCCAAATCTTTCTTTTTATCATCCTTAAATATTAAACTAAATATGTATCCAAATATCATACATGAAACTATACTTATAACTGAATACATCCAGAATGTAACTGTTGTAAAGTATTTTGCTGCCACACTTAACACTGCAGCTACTATAAATCCCGTCATAGCTCCCTTAGAGTTAGCTTTCTTTGTAAATATTCCAAGTCCAAAAAGACCTCCTACAACTCCAAGAACTAGTCCCATAAATCCATTGAACCAGCTATATGCAGATTTTAAATCAGAGTGAGCTAAAACTATAGAAACTACTATTGATACTATTCCAACTACTAAAGAAAGAATTTTAGCAAGCCTAGTTGCCTCATCATTGTCAACGTCACCTTTTATCAACTTATGTATATCTAAAGTCCAGCTTGTAGCCACACTATTTAGACCTGTAGATAAAGTTGATTGTCCTGCTGCAAATACTCCCGCTAATAATAATCCTGATATACCTGCTGGTAATTGACTAACTATGTAATTTGCAAAAACTTGGTCTTCTGCTTTTGATATTAATAATGCTGGGTTTTGCTTATAAAATACATATAATCCTGTTCCTATGAAGAAAAATACAGTTGCTATACCTATAGATAAAGCACCATTTAAATATGTCATCTTTTTCATTTCTCCAAGATCAGTAGTTGTTGTATATCTTTGAACCATATCTTGGCTTGATACATAAGATGAAAGTGTTGACAAACCTGCTCCTATAAGTACTATAAAGAATCCTTCTTTAAATATATTTAAGTTAAGCATTTGTGATAAATGTAAGAACTTAGCATCTGCCACACCAACTCTAACTACTTCACCTAAACCACCTTTAATTGTAAATGCCATATAAATTACTACAAATACAGCACCTAATGATAAAACAACACCTTGTATAAAATCTGTCCATAATACTGACTTAATTCCGCCTACGTATGAATATACTATTGCTATAACTCCCATAAGAACTATTAATATATTTATATCTACTTTTGTAACTATTGATAATGCCAATGCTGGTAAATACATGATTATAGACATTCTACCTACTTGGTAAATTATAAACATTATACTTCCTACTAATCTTAAACTTTTATTAAATCTTCTTTCTAAGTATTCATATGCTGTATCTAAATCAAGTTTCTTATAAACTGGTAAGAAATATTTTATAGTTAATGGCACCGCTATGAATATACCAAGCTGAGCCACCCAAGCTGACCAATCTGCTTTAAATGAACGTCCAGCTAAAGCTAAATAAGAAATTGGACTTAGCATTGTTGCAAATAAACTAACGGCTGCAACCCACCATGGAATTGTTCCATCACCTTTAAAATATTCTTTGCCTTTCATTTCTTTCTTAGCTACTCTTATACCTACATACAGTACAAACAAAAGGTATGCAACTAAAACTATATAATCCAACATTTCAAATGATGCCTTCATAAATAACCCCTCCATTTTATTTAATTTAATTGTTTTATTAGAGAAGATTATATAACTTGATAAAATATTATATAATCTTCTTCACTCTGTACATAGCTGATAATGTATCAATTTAAATTTAATGTAAAACTTAAACTTCTATTTTTCATCTATATATCACAAATTCTAATTATAGATACTTTGCAGATAATTCTTTTGCAAACTTAATTCCTTCTTCACTTAATTTTTTCATAGGTTGTCTACAATATCCTGCATCTACACCCTTATCTTTTAAAATCTCCTTAATAGTTTGATATAAACCATTACTTAATATTCCTTCAATCAAGTCATTAGTAACATGCTGTACTTCATAAGCCTTTTCCACTTTACCGTTTTTAGCCAATTCAAAAATTTCTTTTGCTCTTTTACCATTTATATTAAATGTACTTCCTATAGCTCCATCTACCCCTGAAACCACTGCTGGTAAAAGCATTTCATCAAATCCAGAGAATATTAACTTATTTGGGAAAGCTTTTCTCAATCTTTCTAATAAATAAAAATCTGCTGCTGTAAATTTAACTCCAATTACTTTTTCATTTTCGAATAACTCTGCAAATTGATTTAGTGTTATATTAACTCCTGTTAAAAATGGTATTGAATATATTATCATATTGTTACCAGTTTCGCTTATAATCGTATCATAATAATTTTTTATTTCACTAAAATCAAATTTATAGTAAAAAGGAGTTACTGCTGATAGTGAATCATATCCTAAAGCTGTAGCAAATTTTCCAAGTTCAACTGCTTCCTTTAAGTTTATAGATCCTACTTGTGCAATTAATTTAACCTGCTCCTTAGCCTCATCCTTAACAATTTGGAATATTCTTTTCTTTTCTTCAGTAGAAAGCATGAAGTTTTCTCCTGTACTTCCTCCAACGTAAAGACCATCTATTCCGCATACATCAATATTGTGGCGAACTAGTTGTCTAAGTCCTTCCTCTTTAATGTTTCCGTTTTCATCATATGGTACTAATAATGCTGAAAAAATTCCTTTCATCTTAAGTCCTCCTCTGAATTTTAAATTATTGTATAATGCGCTTTTATGTGTTTTGTTCTCGTGAACATTTATTTGCAAAAAAAATCATTGTTTTTTTGCAAATAGTACATTTTTTTGCCTATAAACTAAATTTTCTAAAGCACAGAAGTTTTGTTATCCTTTTCATGAAGCCTTTGAAAATTCTTAATATTTTTATTTTCTAATAATATTATATATGTTCTCGTGAACATTTTCAAGTATAAAAATTATTTTTTTAACTTTTTTTATATCTCTCATGTTATAAAAATTCTATACTTTTATAGATAACTTCCACAACACCCTTTATTCTTATATATATAGACTAAATCATAAATTTATTAAATTAAATTTTTAATCTTCTCTATAATGAGATCCTAAACTTTTATTTCTATCTATCATAGCTTTTAGCACCACTATTACCGTATTAATATAATTATGAGCTATAAATGCTTTTTTACAATGCTTATTTTGTGATACGTATGTGTACAAATTAAATTTATCCTTTATATTATTAATAGTTTTCACTGCATCTTCTAGTGACTTCCTATTTCTTATTATGCTAGCACTTTTATACATAATCTCTCTTATTTCATTTATAACCAAATCTGGCTCTATAGTAGATTCTTTCTTATTACTAAAATAGAATACTTCATTAATATCTTTATAGACTTTTTTATTAATAGTTTTTTTCTCTATATATTTTATAGCCTCTTTTCCTGCTATTTTGCCAAATACCATAGCATTAACTGTAGACAATCCTCCAATTCTATCTGCACCATGTACCCCTCCAGTTACCTCACCAGCAGCATATATGCCTTTTATAGCTGTTTGGGCTTTTTCATTTATTTCTATACCACCGTTGGATGCATGGGCAAAAGGAAGTATTATTATCTTGTTTTCATTTAAAGCATTTTTATCTTTTAGCCACATAAAATAATTATATATAAGAGTATCTTTTATATTAAGCATATCCTTTGGATAATAGAAACCTACACCTTGGCAACTTTCTAAATATTGCCTAAACATGGTAATATCCACATATTTGGAATTTAATCTACATGTAAATGGGCCATGAGTGGATCTTTCTTTTAATATAGCCTGTTCATTTAAATTTTTATCTAAATTCTCCTTAAAGATATCTTCTCCCTTTGAATTTTCTAATTTTATATAATTAAACACTCTTTCATTAAATATAGTTTTATAATTTGGTTCTATATGTGCCGGAATGAATTGAATAAATTCCATATTAGTGAGTTTACATCCTACCTCTAATGCCTGGGTATGTGCATTTAAAGCCATATCTTCTGTGCTAAGGTTGTATTTATATATATTCGTAAACCCTCCACTGGCTATTATAAGTGCTTTAGCAGAAATTTGTACATATTCTTCTGAATCCCTTATAAATATTGCTGAAGAAAAATTCTCTTCTTCATCCTTCAATATTTTAATTAAGCTAGTATTCTCAACAATACTTACATTTTCTAATGATTTTAATTTATCAAAGGCTCTAATAGCTGTTTTAAAATCAAATCCATACCATTTTCTTGGCTTTTTATCAAAACAAGGTATTACAGTTTCTCCACTTATAGGTCTTCTAAATTCAATTCCTAAATCCATAAATTCTTTTATGTCTTTTTCAGCATTATCTATTAAAATTTTTACCATTTTTTTATTGGGAATGTGGCATCCTACTTCCATTATGGCATTTACAAAATCCTCTTTATCCTTTTCATCCTCTGCTACTACCATTCCAAGTCCCCAAGTTCCTGGATAAAAACTTGCTCCAGAGCAAAACTTACCACTGCTCACTACTGTAACACTTTTTCCTGCTTTAGCCACTTGTATAGCTGAACTTATGCCTGCAATTCCAGCTCCTACTACTAATACATCGGTTTTCATATGTTCTTTTATTTTCATAACTCTCCTCCTCTTTAGTTTATTTTATATTTTTAAAAAAGGCTTTCTCTAACTATTATTTTACTTTCCATAATATGAGAAGCTTCTTTAAAATTAGCATCTTTATATAGTTTTTCAAACATAAACTTTCCTGCTAAATATCCCTCTTCATAGGGCTGCTCCACCACTGTAGCCAGTACCTTTTTTTCTAGTATTAAACTTTTCATATCATCTGACATACCATTGCCCACAATTTTCATGGGTATATTATATCTATAACCTATATATTTCACTATATCCGTTAAAAATCTAGTAGCATATATTGATTTTACTTCTTTTGTCATGTGTTTTTCCAATATATCATGTAAACCATTCATTAAATTCTCTGAATATACCGGTCCTATCATAGTATTATTATTTTCTTCTGACATTCTTCTTAAAAAACCATTCATATATAGCTTGGAGGAAATTCTATCATCTACCGTATCTAAAACCAAAACCTTAGACTTCTCTTCTAGGGTATTTATAAGTATTTCCGCTGCAATTCTACCAGATTTAAAATAATTAGGACCTACGTGAAATATAGATTGATCTATATTAATATCCAATGTGGTAAAAACTATATTAGGATTTTGATTTCTTACTTCTTTCACCTTATCTTTTAACAAAGGAGTTATTATTATCCCCTGTACCTCTTCCTTTACAGCATCTTTCAACTGCTCTAACTGCTTTTCTGGGGTTTCAATATCTGTTTTTATTATCTTTATATTAAACCCATAAAATTTAAATTCCTTTTCAGCACTTTTGAGTCCTCTTTCTATTTCTTCTGTATAATATTTATTTTTTGATTTTATTATAAATGCATAAACACTTTTTTTCTTCTTACTAGCTAAAGAGCTACTTATTGGATTCTTTTTATATCCCAATTCTTTAGCAAGTTCTATAATCTTTTCTTTAGTTTCAGGCTTTATATTTTCACTGCCATTTAAAGCCCTAGCCACAGTAGTTCTTGAAACATTTAAAATTTTGGCTATATCTTCTTGTTTTATCATATTAACTACCACCATTGTATTATTTTTAATTTTCGTTAATTTTAAGCAAATTATAGCATGTTAAAAACTTAAGTGTCAAACAAACTGTAATGTATATCTTAATGCTCAATAATTACTCCATATATTATATATAATTATACACTACTTATCATTTCTAAAAACTTCTAAGCAGATTATCTAATACACTGTTTTAAATACAAATATCTTTAACACTATTTAATAAATTATCATATTATATATAGGAAGCTTTAAATTGCTTAAAGTAAATTTTCCTTAGCAATTTAAAAGTCTTCTTCTATAAAATATTATAATAAAAGGAAGGATTATAATGGCTCAAAAGTATTATGAACAAACTTTAAATTCAGTAGTTCCATTATCTAGTGACAAAACAAAGATTGAAAAGTTAATAGTTCATGTAATACAACAATCAGATAGCTCACTTGTTACTGACCTTGTACAAGCAGATTTCACAATATCTGATAACACTGGAACTCTTACACCAACTACTGATTGGACCTTAGATACTACAGACAATACTAATGGAAACTACGGTATTGTATTTGCTACAGGACAAGAGTTAGATTACACTAATTATGTAGTATCAATAATAAACAAATCCGGAAATTTATCCGATAAATTATTTATAGATTTTGCTCAAACTTTTGACAGCAGTGGAGATTCAACTTTAAGTTATTCTATCAACTCACCTGGAACCTATAAATTTGTACTTGACAGTGCAGATGGGACAACCTTAAGTAAAGCCTCTGCAGATAGTTACACCTTTAACAATCCACCTAATGCTGCTAACAGTTCTATTTCAATGGATACTAGCGTTTTAGATAAACCATATCTTGCACAAGTTATTTCTGGTGGAACCTTAAATGTGTCACTTTTATTAAATTTAAAAGATGCTGACAATAATGCTTTACAGGGTGCCTGCGAAGTTTCTGTATACGGTGATATGCAATAAGTTAATTAAAAAGGGCTACCTTTTATAGGTAGTCCTTTCCCATATTTTATATAAGAATATTATATTTGGGGATGATAAAATGATTTCAACTAAAATATTAATACAAGAAATTAAGCTAGATTCAATATCTTTTATATTAGATCCAGAAATAGATAATATTACAGCTAATAATTTAAAAATTTATCTCAATGATAATGAATTCTACGAATATGATTTAATTTATATAGATACTCCTTCTAATAAATTATACAAAATAATTCCTCATACTAATTTTCTTCTACAAGATATCTTAGATTTCAAAATTAATATAGCAGATATCAAATCAAACTTCGTAAAAATTATCTTCCTTACGCAGCTTCAGAATGGTTTGAAATTTATACCTTTTAAAATTTATCTTGCTGAAGAAGGTAAATATACTTTTACCCTAAATAAGTATAATTCCATAGATACTAATATTACTAGTTATCCTCTAATGGCTATAAAACCTTTAGACTTAGAAGAATGTCAGGCATGGACTGAAAATCCTAATTATTCTTATGGCGAAATAATCGATGTATACTTCAAATTAATAAATGAAGATGGTAATCCTGTTCCTAACGGATTCTATGAAGTAGAAATTGAATAATGTTTTGAAAATAAGGTACATGAAAATAAATAACAAGTCAAAGATGCTGGTATATTTTGTGTCAGACAAGGAAGCAGGTTCCGCCACTAGTAGGACTATCGGTGGGTTTTGCTGACACAGTATGACGCAAAATAGACTAGCATACTGACTTATTATTTATTTGAATGTGACTAAGGAGCTGAAATAAAAAAATTTCAAATACAGCTCCTTTTATAATTCAAATTTTCTCTTAAGGTTCAATATTTATTTCAACTGGATTACCTATATTTAAGCCACCAGTATTTAAAATTAACTTAACACTTATAATATTAGAGCCTATATTTTCTATCCTTGTAATAGCTTTACCTATACCATTAACTACTTCAACTATTTGAATAGGTTTTATTATTTGATTAATTTCTATATCATTAAAATATTTTGATTTTATTATAATCTTATTACTTCCTGGCTCCAGTAACCCCTGATATATAGGCAATTTTTCATCATTTAATATAACATTGTATATATATATCTTACCTAAATCTTCATCTACACTATATTGATAACTTTGTAAAATTCTATCTTCCGTATTAATAATTCTAATTTCTGTTATATTAGCACTCCACACTATATTAGCTTTAAAACTCATGCAAATCACATGTTCCATGTCATTGTTTTCACTATCTGGAATAACTTTAGGAATATCTTTTATCTGCCATTGTCCATTAATATATATAGCAATCTTTATAAGTTTTCCTTCTTCATTTTGCCAAAAATCTGCACAAGACCCTTGTCCAAATGCATTTAAAGTCATAGAACTTAACTCCAATAACCTCTCCATATTTTCTTCTATATCTGTTTCTTTTAAATTTGGCTTAAACTCTACATCATTCACAACTATACCTAAACTATTTCTATAAGGAACTAGTGTTAATACACTATTGTTAATTTCTGTGACATTAGAAAAGTTGTTTGATAACATCTGTAAATTTACGTAATGTCGCTTACTACATCCATTTACTTTAATACATTTATAAGATTCATTAAAATGGTTATAATACAAAATATTATTATCTGCAAAGGTATCTAAAATATATGGCTCTCCATTATCTCTATTACCAATACTCTGTTTTTTTATTTCTAAGGAACATCCTTTAAAATAAATCTTTTTCACTTTTGAATGACCTGAATTATCTCCTATATAAAACAATATAGTATTAGTAGAACCTTCTGGAAGATACGAAAAATCCATATTAATATTTGGAATAGTTAAATTTTCACAATAAAATTTTGTATCTATACTTTTTCCTTCAATTCTAACAAAACATCTAGAAGAAATATTTCCATCTAAACTGTTCCATTTATTTATTTTATCAGTAGGCACTATAATCCCATTTTTTATTTTCACACAAGAATCCAATATATTTATATTATTTAACAAAAATGTTTTACCATTTAAATCTATATTTAAATTTTTATTCTCTATATACAAATTAAAATTATCTACACTTATATTTTCTACAAGAACTATTTTATTTAAATAGTTTTGAGCAAAAGCATATTTCAATACACTATAATAATTTTGCATATATAAAGAGCTATCTTCATAATCTATATTCATATATAGATACTTACCTTTAATTGGCACACATTTATATATATAATTTTTTTCCTTACACCACAATGCAATAGTCATAACAGCTTCCTGCATATATATTCTGTTAGCATCAGGTTCTAACGCAGTATATTTTATATTCTGTTCTTTTAAATTTAAATTAAAAACATTGCTCTCTGAAACTTCTTTTTGCAAACCGCTTATATAAATATTTATATCTCTATTGCCGCATATTTCCATCAATTCATTTATGGTTATATCATGATCTATCTCTTTTATAAAATACAATAATATTCTATTTATACATTCCATAAGAGGTTTTAACTCTCTCAATTCTTTATTATTATAATTTAATTCTAACATCCCAGTATTTCTAATTATAAATATTTGTTTAATAGCATTTCTTACTGTCTCTAATGTTCCATCTATTACAACATATCCTTCTGTCTCAAAGGACTTTATTATTGTATTTTGAAAAAAATATAATCCCACTTTTATTTTTTCTTCTATAAATAATCTATTTAAATATAAACATCTAACAATTAGGCTCATTGTGCTTTTTACTATAATATCAACATTTGCTAAATTTCCCTTTAAAATTATATCATTAGAGTTTGATATTAAATTTATTAATAAATTCTCAGGTATGATGTTTTCATCTCCAATTATGCACTTACAATTTAGTATATTTAATTTAGTATTGAAAAAATCTCCCAATAATCTTAATTCTTTATTATCTTCTTTAATATCAACTTTAATAAATTCATTTTTAAAAGATTTACTGCAATAAATAGATGTACCAGATAGAATTGTTACTTTGCAATTTTGAGCCTCACCTTCAAAACTTATACGAGTATTTTTACTTTTTTGATTTATAGGCATAACATAAATATTTTCTAAATTTATATTAGTAGAATTAAATTTAATATGCATGTTTTGTTTATTCCAAATATATATTTCTTTTACATCACTTTTATAATCCATTTCTATAGAAGTTTCACATTTAGAAATTATATTTATTCTATCTGCTTTAACATTTACTAAATATAAATTTGCCTGTATTAAATTTATATTTAATACTCCATTTACTACAATATCTTTTAAAATTATTTTTTTTTGTATATTTACTTCATCCAATATAGTCATACTTTTATCTATAGTAATAGATTTATTCTCGTATCCATAAATTTTAAAATGTTTTTCTGAATTTAATTTTATTATAATGTTACATAAATTATCTTTAAGAATTTTATTCATTTTAATCACCTTATATATTTTATGATAAATATATATAAAGTGTAATTACTTATATAAATAAAATAGTTTTTATTCAATATTATCTTACAAAATAATAACTTCTACAAAGTAGAAACCTTTTATTAGATTTCTATTTTGTAGAAGTTAAAACTTATTTACTACTCTTGAAAACTTTCTATATCTCCCTCTATATTTAAATACACATTTTTAAGCTCTTCAAGTTGTTCTTTACTTGCCTGCCAATATCCTCTTTTATTATACTCCAGCATCCATTCTACTATGGACATATATGCATATGAGTTATTTTCCTTCAATCTTTCTCTTAGTTTCTCATCTTCAATATACCTTTTATGCAAATCATCAAATATCCACTGCTCCACACTGTTAGTAGTAGCAGCTAGACCCAATATATTTTCAAACCGCTCAGCTATCTTTTGAACTCCATGATATTTATGTTCTAACATTCCATCAATCCATTTGGGATTTAAAACTCTAGTTCTTATACCTCTATTTATAGATTTATCCACAGTTTCAGTTTCTAGTCTTTCTCCTGTAGTATCACTTATATACATAGCGGGCTTTTTCCCCTTAGCCATTTCAACAGATTTAGAAAGGCCACCAAAAAATTCATAATAGTGATCTAAATCAGTTACTTCATATTCATGATTACTTCTTACTTGTGATACCACATCTACAGTTCTTAAGTTGCTCATGTATAGTCCATCTATTTCCTTTCCTCTAAAATTATTACTGTATACATATTTCAAACTATCTATGAAGTTTTTACCTATATCCTCTTCTTCCTCCCAAGCCTTTGTTTCTAATAACTTAGTGACTCCTGTACCATACTCTGCCTCTTTAGGTCCGAATATTCTACATATAGAAAGTTCTCTTGCAGTTTCCTCACTGGTTCCATTTTTTATAAGCTCCTCATATATGACCTGTGAATTCTTTTTAAAATAATTCTGTTCAAAAGTTTCATCTAAATTATATATATCTGCAAATATACAGTTTAAATCCTTAAGTAAATTAGGAAACATATCTCTAAAGAATCCACACATATTTATTACCACATCTATTCTTGGTCTTCCCAATTGTTGAGTAGGTATTATTTCATAGGCACTTTCAAAAGAACTTCCAGTTTTAACAAGTTTAACCCCTAAATAATAAAGTATTTGACCTATAGTTTCTCCTCCCGTCCTAGAAGTTTCAAGTCCCCAAAGTATTACCGCAGTACTAGATGGATATTTTCCATTTTCCTTGTAATATAATTCTATAGTGTTTTTAGCTATGTTAGCCCCTCTTTTATAAGCTGTTTCCGTAGGCACTAGTGTTGGATCAAATTGATATAAATTGTACCCTGAAGGTAGTATGCTAGGATTTCTAATTATATCTCCTGATAAGGATGCTTTTAAATATTTTCCCTGTAATGCCTTAACTAAACCCCTCATCTCAAGATTTTCCATTATATTTAAACTAAACTTTTTCCCATACTCTATAGATCTTTCCATATCCTCTATAAAAGACTTTTTATAATTCTTTTTACTACTATTTATAAAGCTTAAATCACCGTGTCTCTTAAAATTGTCCATAATCCACTGTACTTCATTATCCAGTGAAGCTAAAATTTCTGTAGCATTATCTTCCACTATTTTATCGTAATTTAATCCCTTATTCTCACATACAATCCTTCTTATACACTTTATATCGCCCCTATCATATCTAAGAATAAACTTAATGTATTTAAAAGCTTCCTCTTCACTATATCCTTCACCAAATACATGTAATCCTTTAGGAACTAAGGAACGATTCATTCTATAAAGTTCCCTCTCCAAATCTTGTAAATCTTGAAAATTCATATTCATCTCTTTAGCCTTTTCTTCAATATTGTCTAACACTTCGCTACATCTTTTTGGATCTAATCTTTCACATTCGTGGTATTCCTCAATGGATTTTTGAAGCCATAAATATTCTTCATAAAGTTCCCCTTCCATAAAAGCTGGTGGACTATAACTTACCATTACTGCATGACTTCTTCTTTTAGCTATCACAGATTCTGCTGGATTTCCTATGAAATATAAATATAAATGAGGAATATCATAAAGTAGCATATCAGGGAAACACTCTCCAGACATACCACATTCTTTTCCTTTTAAAAACTCTATTGTGCCATGAGTTCCCACATGTATGACTACATCTGCTTTAAATTCTTCTTTAATCCATTTGTAAAATCCTATATATTGATGATGTGGAAGCATGGATTTATCGTGATATACCTTATCTGTATTCTCATGAATTCCTCTAGAAGGCTGCAATCCTATAAAAACATTATTATTCACTATTCCTGGTATCAAAAAATTATTGTCTACACTCATAACATTGCCAGGTACTTCTCCCCACTGCTTAATCATATCTGAGTAAAAATTTCTTTCTTTAATGTGTTTTTTATATTTTTCACAGTTGTATTTTATCATGTTGTCAATGTTTTCTTCCGAAGTCCATCTTCCTGAATTAACTATTTTTCCACAAAATCTATTCATCAACTCTTCACTATTTAAGTTTTTTGTATCATATCCTTCATTTTTTAAGACCTTTAATATTTTCTCTATAGATTTAAAGGTATCCAAAAAAGCTCCCCCAAATAAATTATCTTCTCCTGGTGGATAATTGTAACAGACTATAGCTACTTTTTTATATTTATTAGGCTTTTCTCTAAGCTTAAGCCATCCCTTTATTTTACCTATAAGTTTTTCCACTCTTTCTTCTATAATACTGAGTTCATTTAATTCTATATTAAATTCATCATTTATTCCATTACATTTCATGGCTCCCACTGGATACGTTTCTATGGCCCCATCTAATTCAGGTAGCATTACAGAAATTAAGAATTCAGATGAATTTATTCCTTGAGCACTTTCTCTCCACTCTTCAGCTGTTTTTTTAGTCATAAAAAATGGATGAAACATAGGTGCCTCTATTTTTTCAAGAGTATCTATAGCCTTCTTAGCATCTCCGCCCATAGGACCTGCTCCTAATCTAAAGGACATAAAATTTAATATTAAATCTACTTTTTTACCACAAGCATTTTCCAACATATTTCTAATCTTATTACTATCTGCGTTTAAAACACTAGAAAAAGCTATAGGCACCACATTGGCAAACTTTTTTATTCTACTAGCTATTTCTCCAACGCAATTAGACGTTTTACTAGGATAGCTGTGACCATAAAATATTAAAGCAATAGTTGGCCTTTCCTCATTAAAACCATATTTTTCTACATAATCTTTATATCTACTAAAGAATTCCATAGTTTCTGGATGACATATACTTATATCTTCTCTTTTTACTGGTTCTAAAGGCTTAGGAATTTCTTTACAGCTCCCATAATCCCTTAGTATTAAATATAATAAGTTCTTCATATCTTCAAATCCAGCATTATTCCAATATCTACCTATATAGATATAATTCTTCATATGATTTAGTTTTCCAACTGGCATCATTTTTCCCATTTTCTCTGCCATGCCTATCATTTTATTCATAGCTTTTACATCAGGCTTTTTATTTTCACCTTTCTTTTTCTTCATACTCATATCCTTTGAAGTTAAACTTCCCAACTTTAAATATTCTTTTCCCTGTCTACCTATAATAACCACTTGCCCTTTTGAATTTTCTAAGGAATCATAAGTAGCCTTAACATTTTTATCTGGTGCACCCATTAAATCTATTATAGCCATGTCCGCATCTTGTATATCTGCCATCATGTTTTTTAATCTATCTTCTTTCACATCTCTTGATACGTAATATAAATTTAAGTTTAGTATATTATTATAATTTTCATTAATATATTTACTAGCCTTTATAAGTTCTGTGAAAACACTAGTGGAAACAGAAACCACTGTAACTTTCAAATTTATCCCCTCCTCCTATATAAATTTATCAAATAACACTAATTACTTCTTAATTAAAGTAAAAATCAGCTACAGATATATGATTTCCTGTAGCTGCTTATTTTTCTAATTAGAACAAAGTACATAGTTATTTTATATTATTTTACTAACTAAATACCCTTCTTGGATATATAACTGGCTTTTTAGTATTCTTATCTTTATTTATATCTGCTTCTACTCTAAATACCTGTTTAAGCATTTCATCATTTATAATGCTATAAGGAGTTCCCTTGCAATGCAATTCCCCATTTTTAATAACAATAAGTTCATGAGAATATTTAGCCGCCTCATTTATATCATGAAGTACCATAACTATTGTTATTTTCTCCTCTTCATTTAAACTTTTAATAAGATCTAAAAGTTCTAATTGATGACTTATATCTAAATAAGTAGTAGGCTCATCTAAAAGAAGAACCTTTGGTTTTTGAGCTATAGACATAGCTATCCAAGCTCTTTGTCTTTCTCCTCCTGATAATGTAGCTACTTTTCTATCTTGCATATTATTAAGTCCTGTTCTTTTTATTGCCCAATCTATTATTCTTTCATCTTCTTCTGTAAAGCCTGAGAAAATTTTTTTATGGGCATGTCTTCCATATGACACCAAATCTCTTATGCAAATATCCTCAGGACATCCGTTATTCTGAGATAAAATAGCCATATTTTTTGCTAAAGTTTTGGCCTTTAATTTATATATATCCTCTCCATTTAATAAAACCCTTCCTGTCTTTGGCTTTAAATTTCTACTCATAACCCTAAGCAATGTAGTTTTTCCACATCCATTAGGCCCTATTATGGATATTATTTTGCCTTTTTCTATATTTAAATTTATTCCTTTTAATACTTGTTTTTCACCATAATTAATACTGATGTTTTCTACAGTTAAAATATCCATTTTATCACCCTGCAATAATATTTTATCTTTCTATGCCTGTCTTCTCAGTAAATATAAAAAGAATGGTGCTCCTAAAAGTGCCATTATTATACCTACAGGTATTTCCACAGGTGCAAAAATAGTCCTTCCAAAAGTGTCACAAAACACAACTATGGCCGCTCCCAAAAATGCTGCCCCTGGAAGTAAATATTTATAGTCACTTCCAATTATAAGCCTAGTTGTATGAGGTATTATAAGCCCTACAAATCCTAAAAGTCCAACTACAGATACTGCACTAGCTGCCAGCATAGCTGCTATAGCTGTTATTTCTAATCTAACTAACTCTACATTGAGGCCCAATCCTCTTGCAGTATCATCACCCAATACTAATATATTAAGTCTTTCAGCCATTATCATAGCAAGTATTAAACCTACTATAGTATAAGGTAGGATAGTATATACTTGTGGCCAACTTCTTGCAGATAATCCTCCATTCATAAACATGATAGCTCCATGAACCCTGTCACTAAAAAACACCATAAGTGCAGATATGCCTGCACCTAATATAGCTGAAACTGCTACTCCAGCTAATACAACTCTCATAGGTTGTATTCCGCCTTTCCAAGCAAGTATATATATCATTATAGCTGCCACCATAGCACCTACAAAAGCAACTGGAGGTACTAAATATTGATATTGAGGAAAAATTATTAATATAAGCATACCCGCAAGACCAGCTCCTGAAGATATGCCTATTATTCCAGGGTCCGCTAGAGGGTTTCTCATTACCCCCTGTAGCATTGCCCCAGAGAGGGCCAAGTTAATTCCAACCAATGCTCCTACAATAGTTCTAGGAATTCTAACATTCCATATAACAAGGCCCTCTGGAGTTAAATTACTGGGATGTTTTAATATGTTAAGTATATCTTTTATAGATATTTCCATGCTACCATACACATTACTTATAAAAAATGCACTTATAGCTAATATGATAAATAATATTATCACAGCTATTTTATAAAAATTTCTATTGTTTTTCTTACGATTTTTTATATTACTTGTCATTCAATTCACCGTATATTTCTGGATATACGCCTTTAGCCATAAATTCTATTGCATCTACAAATTTATCTCCTGCATTATAAAGGAAGTATCTTTGTGGTAAGTATACTATTTTATTATTCTTAACAGCTTTTAAATTCTTCCATACAGGATCTTTTCCAAGTTGCTTTTCTATTACCTCTTTTGCTGTTTTATCAGATTTTACCATACTGGTTACCAATATAACATCTGGATCTTGTTTTACAATTTCTTCTATACTAAATGGAATAGATTCTCCACCCATTCCTTCTCCTTTTTTGCCTGCAGCTATATTGTCTAGTTTTAGTATTTTAGCCACATTACCAGCTATACTATTTTCAAGTTTTACTGATACATCTTTAGAAGTAGCATACAGAATAACTGCTTTTTTAGGTTTTTCTGGAAGTTTATCCTCTATAGCCTTTTTATCTTTATCCATCTTAGCTATAATCTCTTCAGCTTTATTTTCATTTCCAACTATTCTTCCTACAACTTTTAAATTTTCTATTACATCATCATATGTTTTCATATTTAAAGCTAACACTGGTATATTACTCTGTTTTAAAGCTGGTACTAACTTATTTTGAAGTCCAAATTGAGCAATTACTAAATCTGGTTTAAGAGATATTAATTTTTCCACATCTGGGTTGTAAACCTTCCCTATTTTAGGAAGATTTTCTACACCCTTTGGTATTATACTTCCTCCAGATAAATCAGCAGTACAAATAGTTTCTCCGCCTACCGCATATAAAAGTCCTAAGAATGTACCTGATATTGCTGCTATTTTCTTAGGTTTTTCCTTTAATGTAACTTCATTTCCCATCATATCCTTTATAGTAACTGGATAGCCTTTCCCTTGAGACATAGTTAATTTTGCCATAGATTTTGAACCTTTTTCTTTCATTTCTTCCTTCATGCCTTGAGACATAGCGGATTTGTTCTTAGTATCCATTTTTCCTTTTGTCTTTGTACCACATCCACTCAATGCCATAGATATGGCCATAGCTAGTGCTAACACTTGTCTCCTTTTCATTTTTAATCTCCCCTTTTTTTATTTTTTCCCTTTCATAAATTCTCTACCCTTATAATCCAATTATCTATTGATATAAATAAAAACAAGCCTCTTTTAGGAGGCTTGTTTTATAGATGTGTTATATAAGCATAAAAAACGCCTTCATGGAAGGCGTAAAAAACAACATCATTCACACAGTGAACTTTAAGCAATCTCTCCCTCCGAAAGATTAAAACATAACTTTATAAGGCAGGTCTCCTGACTTAGAATCATCCTACTCCCTTCTCTTCCCAAAGCATTTGCTTCAGTGAGTTACAAGGTTTCATCCTCTTTACAGTAGCGGGGGCTGTAGTGGACTTTCACCACTTTCCCTTTTCATTTCTTTTAAAGAAACACCTTAAAAGTATTTATTCAATTTTACTTTAAAATTCTTTCAAAATATTGTTTACTAATTTATACATCTATTCATAATATTAAACTAATATCCATCTATTATTCAACATTACAACGTCATTATACTATTATTAAGATATTTTTGCAAGTAATGTTTTGTTTTTAGAAATTAGTGAATTAATTATTACATAAAAATTTCCCAATCCAAAACATAGATTGGGAAATTTTATGTAATATTCTAGTAATTTTCGCAAAGCACTTCAAAGTAAGCTTTTGGATGAACACATGCAGGACACACTTCTGGGGCCTCTTCTCCTTCAAATATGTATCCACAGTTATTACATTTCCAAAGTTGTACCTTATCTTTCTTAAATACCATGTCTTTTTCTATATTTTCCACTAATTTATTATATCTAGCTTCATGATGTTTTTCTACTTCAGCAATTCTTTCAAAAGCTACTGATATCTCTTCAAATCCTTCTTCTCTTGCTACTCTAGCAAATTCAGGATATAGTTCTGACCATTCTTCATTTTCTCCAGCAGCGGCTGCCTTTAAATTAGCTTTAGTATCTCCATATAAAGCTACAGGATAAGCTGCATTAATTTCGATTCCTTCTCTCTGTAAATCATTAAGTAAGAATTTATAAAATCTCTTTGCATGTTCTTTTTCATTTTCTGCGGTTTCTAAAAATATGTTAGCTATTTGCACATATCCCTGCTTTTTAGCTGTACTTGAATAATAAGTATATCTGTTTCTTGCCTGTGATTCTCCTGCAAATGCCTTAAGCAAATTTTCAGCTGTTTTAGTCCCTTTTAATGATTTCATGTTTAAACCCTCCTATAAATTATTTTAACCACTTTACAAATACTTCAAGTATTAATTAACATAATTTGAAAATTTTATAATTATCTATATGACTTTATTAATAAGCATACTATCTAATATATTAATTATAACATAAAAATTATTATTTACTACTAAATATTTAATAATATTAGAAATTTATCATAAGCTTTCCATTATATCAATACTCTTTCTTTAATCACATTCACAATATTTTAACTATAGATTAATTAATACATTTATTATATCATTAACATATATTACATATCTTATGAAATACAAAATTACAAAAGGGTGGATGAATATGCCAAGATTAATAGTAATAAGTGAAGGAATAGAAACCAGCACATGTATATGGAAACAATTAAGAGAATTAATTGGTGATACAGTTGATATATCTAGATGTAGTTTGGAGGAAGGTATAAATGTAGATTTTAAAAATTCACTAGTGTTAATTACTAGTCCTTCCATAAAGGATAAAATATTACCTTATATTCCTCTTAAAGTTCAGTACATAGTAGCTAGAAGAATAATAAATTACAAACACATAAAAAAACTTTTGGGAATAAAAAAAAATAGTCATTTACTTCTGGTAAATGATTCAAAAGCTACCTGCACAGAATCCATAGAACAATTGCATGATATGGGCATTGAACATATTAATTTTCATCCTTACTATCCCGAGAAAAAAAATTATAAAAAATTAGATACTTGTGTTACTTTTGGTGAAGGTAGATTTGCTCCTAAATGTGTAAAAAAAATAATTGACTTAGGCTCAAGAAATGTTGACATAAGTACACTTATTGAAATACTTCAATATTTCAATCTCATGGATAAAAAAGGTAGTTTTATATCTCCTCAGTTTACTAGAGAAATAATAAAACTTACCCAAAACTATTATGTGGCCGCAAACAAAGCTATAGAGCTAAAAAATATGTTCAAAACTATAGTGGATAACTCTAGTGACGGAATACTTTATATAAATGAAGATGGTACTGTATCCATTACCAACAAAGTTTTCTGTTCTTTAGCAGGTAAGGATATATGTCACATACTTTATAAAAAAATATCTGATGTCATTCCTAATTTTACTAATTGGAAAGTTTCTGAAATACAAAATGAAATAATAGAACTAAATAATAAAAACATTGTAATTACTATCTCTCCTATAAAAACTGTAGATAACACAGTGGGATATATGCTAACAACTGAAGAAGCTAGCAAAATACAAAAAATAGAACATGAATTAAGACGGAAAATGAGACTTTCTGAGCATAATGCCTTTTATAATTTTGAAAATATAATAGGCAATAGTATGGCATTAAAAAATACCATTAACCTTGCAAAAAAATTAGCCTTAAGCAATTCAACCGTATTAATACAAGGAGAAAGTGGTACTGGCAAGGAACTTTTTGCACAAGCCATACATAATTTTTCTCCAAGAAGAAATGCTCAGTTTGTTCCTGTGAACTTTTCTTCACTTTCGGATAGTCTACTAGAAAGTGAGTTATTTGGTTATGAAGATGGAGCTTTCACTGGTGCTAAACGTGGCGGAAAACCAGGTTTGTTTGAACAGGCTCATGGAGGAACTATATTTTTAGACGAAATAGGAGAAATATCCTTACAATTTCAAGTTAAATTATTAAGAATTCTTCAAGAAAGACAAATAAGGAGAGTAGGTGGAAATGAAATCATTCCTATAGACATAAGAGTCATAGCTGCAACTAATAAAAATTTAATAAAAGAAGTTAAAAAAGGTACTTTCAGACAGGATCTATTTTATAGGCTAAGCGTCTTGCCATTATTTTTACCTAGTCTAAAAGAAAGAAAAGAGGATATTACATGTTTACTTCAACACTATCTTAGGAAATTCACTAAAAAAAATAGTTTGGAGCTTAAAGAATTTTTCACTAAAGATTCCTTAGATTTTTTAATTAAATATTCCTGGCCTGGCAACATACGTGAACTAGTAAATATAGTAGAATACCTTGTAAACATAAAAGATCCAAAGGCGAAAATAGAAATTTCTGACCTACCTAACTATATTTATGATGAAGTAAGAAACAATAATATTTTAAATACCAATATTGAAAATTCACTCCTAGATAATGATTCCATTTGGATACTAGAAACCATAGAAAAAAATAATTTCATAGGTAGAAGGGGACTATCTCAAATAGCAGTATATGAAAATATCCATCTTACAGAATCTAAAATAAGAACTAAATTAAATGTTCTAAAATCTATGGATTTAGTTGAAATTCATAAGGGTGTAAGGGGATGTACGCTCACTAAAAAAGCTAATTTACTTTTGAATAAACTTAAAAATGGGTGTTAATTTTTTTAAGATACTACTGCTTTCAAATGGGTAATGGGTTATTTTAATGGGTTGTTTTATCCCGTATTATTTTGTGAATTTTCAAACTTTCGTACAAACAACTTTGTTTAATATAATAGGCTGTACTTGTATATATACGCGTCTCAGTCATAACCTCACTATATTTTTTTATATTTGGCATGCTAATTGCTTTCAATAGCTACAATACAAATTTATAAGGGGGTTATTTTTATGAACACAAAAAAGCAGCTTTCATTTTTCGAAGCTATATCACCCATTCTTGTGATGCTTCTTTTGCTAGGATTCGGTTACGGTTATCTTCACTTAAAGGCAGAACCACTCCTAATACTAGCTACCGTCTATGGTGCATTCATAGCTAAAAAAGCTGGAGTTACTTGGGATGAAATGCTAGAAGGCATGGTAGATAAAATTGCTAAATCTATGCCTGCTACCCTAATTCTAATTACCGTAGGTATATTAATAGGTACTTGGATGTTTTCTGGTACCATACCTATGATGATCTATTATGGTATAAAAATCATAAGTCCTAAATATATAATAGTTACTGCATTCATAGTAACCGCTATAATATCCGTATTTACCGGAACTTCTTGGGGCTCTGTAGGAACCATAGGTGTTGCTGTAATAGGTATCGCAACTGCTTTGGGCGTTCCATTACCTGTTACTGCCGGTGCTATAGTTGCAGGCGCCTATTTTGGTGATAAGCTTTCTCCTTTATCCGATACCACAAACTTAGCACCAATAGCTGCAGGCAGTGAACTTTATGACCATATAAAGCATATGCTTTACACTACTGTACCTGCTTTTGTAATTTCCTTAATAATTTATACCATATTGGGGCTAAACTCTTCTACTGGAAATTACGTAAGTCCAGAAAAAGTAAACTTAATGTTAAGTACTTTAGGCAGCATGTTTAATTGGAATATTTTATTATTAGTACCAGTCATAATAATTTTATATGGCTCTATAGCTCAAAAGCCAACTATACCTATAATGATAACATCTTCTTTAATTGCATCCCTTCTTGGTATATTTTATCAAGGATTTTCTCTTAAAGATTCTTTTGTATCAATAGTTAATGGTTTTGATGTATCAATGGTAGCTAAGGCTGGCTTCGATTCAAAAAATGTAATTCCAGAAATAATTAAACTTTTAAACCGCGGTGGTATGAATTCAATGATGGGCACAGTATTAATAGCTTTTTGTTCCTTTGCCTTTGCAGGAACTATAAGCAAAGCTGGCTGCCTAGATATTATACTAAACAAAATACTGAAATCTGTAAAAACCACTGGCGGATTGATTACATCTACAGTATTATCTTGTATAATAATGGCTATCGTTACTGGTAGTTCTTATTTATCAATTTTAATTCCTGGGGAATTATTCAGAGATGCTTATAAACAAAGAGGACTAGCAGCCAAAAATCTCTCAAGGACCTTAGAAGATTCAGGAACAGTAATAGTTCCTTTAGTCCCTTGGTCCATGGCAGGCGTTTATATGTCTAGCACATTGGGAGTAGAGGTAATTAAATATGCACCTTGGGCATTCCTGTGCTATTTAGGATTTGTTTTTGCTCTATTATATGGTTTTACTGGTTTCGGTATTGCTAAAATAAAGGATAGTGAAAACACTTCTGTAAATGCTTAAACAAAATTAACATCTTAGGAAGGTGAGACTATTGATTTCGATAATCAAAAATGTAAAAGTATATTCTCCTGAATACATTGGAGTAAATGATATTTTAATATGTAACGGCGTAATAGAAAAGATTGCTCCTAACATATCTATAACTTCTAATTCTGTGGATTTACAAGTTATAGATGGAAGAAATAAAATAGCAGTACCTGGATTTATAGATCAACATGTTCATATTATTGGTGGCGGTGGTGAAGGTGGTTTTCATAGTAGGACTCCAGAAGTAGTTCTTTCAAAAATAATAGAAGCTGGAACTACTACAGTAGTTGGATTATTAGGTACAGACGGAACTACTCGTCACATAGAGTCCCTTTATGCTAAATCAAAAGCTCTAGAGTTCGAAGGAATAACATCATATATATGCACTGGTTCCTATGAAATAAATGGACCAACCATAACAAATAGCATAAAAAAAGATATTATGTTTATAGACAATGTTATAGGTCTTAAAATAGCTTTCTCAGATCATAGGTCCTCGCATATAACTAAAGAAGAATTAATAAGATTAGTGTCCGAAGTGCGGGTTTCAGGTATGCTTGCACAAAAAGCTGGAATAGTAGTTATGCATATGGGAGATGATACGAAAACCTTAAAGATGGTAATGGACATATTAAAAGACACAGATATACCTATAAATCATTTCTGTCCAACCCACGTAAACAGGAATGGATATCTATTTAATGATGCTATGGAATTTGCGAAATTAGGAGGTCTTATAGATATAACTGCTGGAACAGAAGATAATGAGCTTAAGGGTTCTTTAAAAGCTTCAAATGCAATTCTTAAATGCATTTTAAATGACGTACCTTTAGAAAATGTAACCATAAGTACTGACGGCAATGGCAGTACTTCCGAATATGATCCAACAGGTAAAATATTAAAATTTGGAATGTCTTCTCTAGACACTATGTACAAAGAATTCAAAGATTTAATTTTAAAAGAAGATTTTGATGTAAGTATAGCTTTAAAATTCTTTACAACTAATGTAGCTAAAAAATTAAAGCTTTATCCAAAAAAGGGTTCTATTATGGAAAAAAGTGATGCAGACATACTTCTTTTAGACCATGACTTAAACATAAATACAGTCATTGCAAAAGGAAATTTAATGATGAAAAATAGAGAATTATTAGTTAAGGGAACCTACGAATTTTAGTCTATGAATAATAAAAACACAGTAGTTTTAATTTAGATCTTGATAAAAATTAAAACTACTGTATTTTTACTACTTATATTTGGTAAACTATAGCAGCAGCTACAACCGCCTCTTCTTCACCATTATTATGGACATCTATATAAAGTTGTGGACTTTGCTCACGTTCCTCCACATCTAAGTTACAATTTATAATGATTATATCTCCTTCATTCAGTTTAACTTCATCATGAAAAGTTCTAATTAAAATTTGTCCTTTTACACAATATAATGCATAACTTACTTTAGAAAAACTATTATTTTTAATCTCCTGTCTATGCATATAAATCTCTCTAGACATATCCTTTTCAATATTAATGCTACTAATTTCCCCACTGCAGTCTTCTTTTAACATAAGATTGAAATCCCTTACCTTACCAAAACTTTTAGTTTCCCATTGACCACTAAAATTATAAGGTTCAAAAGGCTTTAGTTCCATTTCTCCATGACCTTTATGCTGAAGTTTAATATCACCCTCTAAGGTCATTATCCATCTATTTACCCCTGATAAATATGTAAAGTTTGATTCTTCCTGCTCTACTGTAGCAGAACTTAATCTCCATTTAAAATTTCTATCAGCATAGGAAGCATCTTTTGGATATATAAAAAGTTCTGTAGTAGTACCTCCTGACCAAGTAGAAGTCTTTTGATTCTTCTTCTTTATCAATTGCAGCTTATAATCCATAAATCCACCGTTACTTATTTAAGGTAGCATTTTAATAAATATACTGTAACGGCCTTTCCCCCCTTCGATTTTTATTATATTAAATATGAATTTATATATGCAGTTCGCAATTTTTACTATATACTTTTATATTGCTACTGCAACTATATATTTAATTTTACCATTTCATAGCTATATATGTAATAATTATTTTATAAAAATGCACAAAATATAACTACATTATTATAAAATATGATATTATAAAAAATATATACAAGAATTGGAGGAGATAATATATGAGTACACACATTGGTGCAAAAGAAGGACAAATAGCTGAAACCATACTACTACCAGGTGACCCACTAAGAGCTAAATATATTGCAGATAATTATTTGGAAGATGTTATTTGCTACAATGAAGTTCGTGGAATGTATGGATATACTGGTACATACAAAGGCAAAAAAATATCTGTACAAGGAACAGGTATGGGGGTTCCTTCCATATCCATATATGCAAATGAACTTATACAGAGATACGGAGTTAAAAGATTAATAAGAGTGGGTACTTGCGGTGCAATACAAGAAAATATTAAAGTTAGAGATGTTATACTTGCTATGACTTCCTGTACAACTTCAGGCATAAATAGAAGACGCTTTAACGGGATGGATTTCGCACCTGCTGCTAGTTTTAAACTTCTTAAAAAAGCTTATGATATAGCTGAAGAAAAAGCTATACCTGTTACAGTAGGAAACATATTAACTAGCGATTTATTCTACGATGATATTCCAAACTCTTTTAAAATGTGGGCTGACTACGGAGTATTAGCTATAGAAATGGAAAGTGCAGCACTTTACACTCTTGGAGCTAAATACGGAGTAGACACTCTTTCTATATTAACTGTAAGCGATAACATAGTTACTGGTGAAGAGACTAATTCAGAAGAACGTGAAAAGACCTTCACAAAAATGATGGAAATAGCTTTAGATTTAGCTGAGTAATCATAAAATAAGGCTCTGAAAAGTATTTATTGCTTTTCAGGGCCTTCATATATGTTGTATCTTATGTTTGCCTACTGTAAGGGGCTGTCGCACTAAGAATAAATACTACGATATATTGTACTAGATTTAAATTTTTAGTACAGTATATTGTATGTAAATTTTTTAATGCAACAGCCCCGAAGAACGTTTAGAATACGCCCCTAAATAATTATTTTTTTAAATTTCTAAGCTTGTACATTAGCTTCCTTGGATTTTTTATTTGCTACTACTAAGAATATGGCTAATGATGCCACTGCTACAGCAATTCCTATTGGATAAGCAATGCTTGTAGCCATTTTAAATCCTTCTGGTGCAACTAATATATAAGTTATAGACACTGCTGTCATAAATGTTGCAGGTACTGTTGCTATCCAGTGGAATTTATTTTTCATTGCAAGATACATTGCTGCAGTCCAAAGTACAATCATAGCTAATGTTTGATTAGACCATGCAAAATATCTCCATACTACATCAAAGTTTATTTTTGTCAATACAAATCCTATAATAAATAATGGTAAACTTATAGCTAATCTATTTTTTATTGGTCCTTGTTTATATCCAATTACATCCGCTATTGTCAATCTAGCACTTCTAAAAGCTGTGTCTCCAGAAGTAACTGGACAAGCAACAACTCCTAGTATTGCAAGAACTCCACCTACTTTTCCAAGTAAAGTATTAGATATTACATTAACTACATAAGGTGCTCCACCATTTTCCGCCATAACTTTCCCTAATTGAGCTGTACCACCGAAGAAAGCCATAGCTGCTGCAGCCCATATTAATGCTACAATTCCTTCTGCTATCATAGCACCATAAAATATCTGTCTTCCTTGCTTTTCACTAGTTATACATCTAGCCATAAGTGGTGATTGAGTTGAGTGGAATCCTGAAATAGCCCCACAAGCTATAGTTATAAACATTAACGGCCAAATAGGAAGTCCCTTGGGATGCATATTAGTAAGAGCAATTTCTGGGATATGATATCCCTTAAGTATTATTCCTGCACTAACTCCAATAGCCATTATTAAAAGTACTATACCAAATATAGGATATATTTTTCCTATAACCTTATCTACAGGTACTAGTGTAGCAATTATATAATATGCAAAAATAACATATACCCAGAAAGTTTTATCAAGCGTCTTTGGTGTTAATCCTGCAAGTAGTCCTGCAGGTCCCATTATAAATACTACACCTACAAGTACAAGTACTACTACTGAAAATACTCTCATAAAGTTCTTAAAGCCACTTCCTAAATATTGTCCTACTACTTCTGGTATACTTGCACCATCATGTCTTACTGATAACATTCCAGAAAAATAATCGTGAACTCCACCTGCAAAAATTGATCCAAGCACAATCCATAAAAATGCTGCTGGTCCCCATAATGCACCGGCAATAGCACCAAATATAGGACCAAGTCCTGCTATATTAAGAAATTGTATAAGAAATATCTTCCATGAAGGCATTGGAACAAAGTCCACACCATCTTCTAGCCTTACAGCTGGAGTTTGTATATTTTCATCAGCTCCAAAGGCCTTTTCAACTACTTTACTGTAAATAAAATATCCTACTACTAAAGCTATAATAGATAAGAAGAATGAAACCATAATTAGTCCTCCTTTTTTAATATTTAAAAACTATTTAAATAATTTTTTAATATCGTTTACAACTTTAGTATACAAAATTATCAGAATTTGTTTAAACTTTTCGCATGAAATGTAAAAAAAAGCACATAAAGTGCATTTATATGCCCATGATGTGCTTAAAACTATTTATGTTATTTCTACTAACTGGTATTTCCTTATTTGACCCTTCTAATTTAAGCATGTATGTATTATTAAACCAAGGATTTATTTCCACCACTTTATCAATATTTATAAGAAAAGATCTATGTGTTCTGAAAAATATATTTTCTGGTAGCTTTTCCGCCACATGTGAAATACTTTGGTTCATAATATACTCATTATCCATAGTATAAACAATGGTTTCTCTTTCTCTAGCTTCACAATAGCAAATATCTTTAACATTTATAACAACCATTTTATTTTCTTTCCAAAGAGTTATCCTGTTATTTACGTATGGCAACCCTTGATTTAAGGAATTCTTCTCTAAACGTCTTAAGGTATTTATTATCCTTTCCTTAGAATATGGCTTTAATATATAATCAAAAGCTTGTATTTCAAAAGCTTCTACTGCATGCTGTTCATACGCTGTTATGAATACTATATAAACTTTCTTATCAAAACGTCTTAGTAACCTTCCTATTTCAATTCCAGAAATTTTAGGCATGTTTATATCTAAAAATATAATATCTGGTATGTTTTTTTCTATAAACATTAATGCTTCTGGTCCATTATCAAATTCCCCTAATATGTTTATTTTACTATAATTATTTATAAAATACTTTAACTCCTCACGTGCTGGATATTCATCGTCAACTATTACACAGTTCAATATAATCACCTCTTATATCTAACTACAAAACTAGTACTAGTTCCTTTAGTTTTCCTCTCTATTTTAAGCCCTTGCCCATAAAGTATTTTCAATCTGTTATTAACATTACATATACCTATTTTATTTTCACTGCACTTTCCCCTATAAACTCTATTAATTATTTCTTGTGGAATTCCTATTCCATCATCCTCTATGCAGATTTCAGCTTCTGCATTTCCTGTTTTTTTAATATGAATTTTAACATTTCCTCTCTCTCCTGTAGGTAGTATTCCGTGCTTTATTGAGTTCTCTACTATAGGCTGTATTATCAAACTAGGAATTTTAATATTTATATTCTCATCCACATTATAAACAACATTTAATTTATCTCCAAATCTAGCTTTTTCTATTTCTACATATGCCTTTACTTGCTCTAATTCCTTATATATATCAACTAGCTCATCTCCTACTTCTAAATTATACCTTAAATAAGTTGAAAGACTTATAATAAGTTCTCTTGCTCTATCCGGATTAATTCTAACAAAAGATGATATGGTATTTAATGCATTAAATAAAAAGTGAGGATTAATTTGAGCTTGTAACGCCTTTATTTCTGCCTTATTGGCCATTTCCTTAAGCTTTCCAACTTTACTAATTTCTATCTGAGTAGAAATTATTTGAGATAACCCTTCAGCTAAATTTATATTCCTATAAGATACGCTATTTTCCTTGGCATAATATATTTTTAAAGTTCCTATTATTTTTTCTCCTTCTTTTAAAGGAACTATAACTGCAGATTTTAATGGACAATTATTTTTCTGACAATTTATTTCACTAGCTTTATTTAAAACCATCATTCTACCCTCATCAAGTACATTTTTAGTGGTTTCTGTAAGTACACAAGAACCTTTAACATGATGATCTGAGCCCATTCCTATATGTGATAAAATACATTTCATATCAGTTATAGCCACTGCATCTGCACCGGTAGAGTTCTTAATTATCTCACATATTTTATCATAGGATTTTTCTCCTGTATCCCTAAAGTATGGAAGAGTTTTACTTGCTATTTCTAAAGCCAATTTTGATTGGCTGGCTGCTATTTTTTCTTTTTCATTGTATATATTTTGTGTTAGAAGTATTACCATAGCAACGCCCGCTGCATTAGCAAAAAGCATAGGTATGTATATACTTTTAACTATAGAAAATGCTTTTTCAAAAGGCCTTGACATAACTAAAATCAGCATCATTTCCAGACTTTCCATAGTTATTGCGCTCAAAAATCCATAAATCCACTTTCTTTCAACCTTTTCATCATTGCATCTATTATATATTCTTCCTGCTACTATTCCAGATATTACTGTAGCTATAGAACAAGGGACTGCTGTTATACCCACTGGATATATAATAAGCCTATGAAATGCAGCAATTAGTCCTCCTACTATTCCTACCACAGGTCCACACATAATTCCACCGGTCATAACTCCTATAATCCTAGTGTTAGCTATAGCTCCATTTATCTCCTTACCTACATAGGTTCCTAAAATTCCAAATCCTCCAAAAATTAAAGATAAAATTAGTATATCTGTTTTTGTAAAAGTATCCTTCTGCATTATTTTTTTAAAACTATTTAGTTTCGAAACTATAAATGCAATTACTATTATATATCCTAAATTATTCAATAAGTTTTTAAGTAATTCTATCATTTTTATCATTCCCTACATGAATTTTCTTACATTTTTTATTATAGTTTAGTAATACTAGTCTTAAAGGTATTATTAATAAAATATAACCTTATGCATATGCTTTTAAAATAAAAATGTAAAACTTCTAAAAAATCATATGATTAAACCACAAAAGTACAATGTGGTGGAGTTATGAAATTCCTCCATGACTTGCATAAGAGCTCGAAACAATAAATTTAATTTAAGAAATTCTAATCTTTTAACCATATAAAATTAAGGAATTTATCTCTAAAATATTTTCATATTCTGATAAATTCCTTATTCTTGAAATGTTTTTATCTTGACACTACTTTATTTTCCAAGTAGTTCCTTCTTTAGTATCAATAAGTTCTATATCCATTTCTAAAAGTTCATTTCTTAATTGATCCGCCTTAGCCCACTCCTTATTTTTCCTAGCTTCAGCTCTTTTAGCTATTAGATCATTTATATATTCTTCATCTACATCTATATTTTTTTCTTCTTTATAATTTAGTAAATCCAATGAAAGAACTTCGTCAAAATCTTCAACTAATATAATTTTTTCTTTATTTGTAAGTTCTTCATCCTTTAAAATTTCGTGAAGTGTAGTGAATGCATTAGGCATATTTAAATCATCACATATATTATTTGCAAACTTATTTTTATAATCCTGAATTTTATCTTTATCTAATCTTTCATTTTCTTCTGCAGCTTTTCTTATAAAAAATATCTTTTCTTTAAGCTTTTTAAGTCCGTTACTAGCTTCCTTTAAGCTTTGGAAACTAAACAAAAGTTGCTTTCTATATCTAGATTGTAGGCAAAAATATCTATATTCTAAAGGATCAAATCCCTCTTCTATAACTCTAGATAAAGTTAAAAAATCTCCACTAGACTTTGACATCTTGCCATTATCTAAAACAAGAAATTCACCATGCATCCAATAATTTACCCATTTATGTCCTAAAGCTCCCTCTGATTGAGCTATTTCATTAGTATGATGCACTGGTATGTGATCAACTCCTCCACAATGTATATCCACTGCTTCCCCTAAGTATTTTATAGACATAGCGGAACACTCTAAATGCCATCCTGGAAATCCTGTACCCCATGGAGAATCCCATTGCATTATTTGATTGGTAAATTTAGAATTGGTAAACCAAAGTACAAAATCCAAAGGATTCTTTTTATTGGTGTCCACTTCAACTCTACTACCTGCCTCTAATTCATCTATACTTAAATTTGCAAGTTTAGTATAATCCTTAAATTTATCTATTTGATAATATACATTACCATTAGAAATATACGTATAACCTTTTTCTTCTAATGTCTTTATAAGATTTATCATATCATCTATGTGCTCTGTAGCTCTGCAAGTAACTGTTGGTCTTTTTATATTAAGTTTTTTGCAATCTTCGAAAAAACCATCTTCATAAAATCTAGCAATTTCCCAAGGACTCTTATTTTCACGCTTTGCCCCTAGCGTCATTTTATCTTCTCCCTCATCTGCATCAGATTGAAGATGACCTACGTCTGTTATATTCATAACATGTTTTACTTTATATCCTGCATATTCTAAAGATTTCTTTAAAACATCCTCAAAAATATATGTTCTTAAGTTTCCAATATGCGCATAATTATAAACTGTTGGTCCACAAGTATACATACCAACTTTTCCTTCTTTTGCGGGTACAAATTCTTCTTTTTTTCTAGTTAAGGTATTGTAAACATAGAACTCCATAATGTTTCCTCCTACAAATTAATTAAATAAGGTACATGAAAGAAATAACAAGTCAAAGATGCTAGTATATTTTGTGTCACACAAGGAAGCAGTTTCCGCCTTTGGTAGGACTATCGGCGGGTTCTGCTAACGCAGTATGACGTAAAACAGACTAGCATACTGACTTGTTATTTTTTAAAATGTACCTTATAACAAAACCGCAGAGAATCTACTCCTGCGGTGAAATAACCCTTGTTTATTTCTTCGATAGCCATAGTTAAAAACCATAAAATTTGTCTCTATTGAAATAATACCACAACCAATGAAAATTTCAATAAGCATAATAAAAATATTTACCCTACTTTTTTATCTTCCTGACATTTAATTAGTTTTATCCAAAAATACTCCACTTCTCTAGGCAGTAATTCTTTTATAGGTTTTAATCTATCTGTATCTACTTTATTTATTGCCTCTTTTATCATTTCAATATATTCTTTTGGAACAAATTCATTAATATCTAATTCTTTTCCCTCCATGTAACACTTAATTATATGATTTTCAACAGTTTGCAATGCCATATTTCTGTATTTAGCTATTTCCTCAAGTTTTTCACCTTTAGAAAACATTTGGTATGTTATATAGTGACTTGGAATCTTACCATTCCCATTTTCTTCACTTTTATTTCTCTGATTTTTTAATTTTGAATTATCATCTAAGTTTCTTATAGTTTTCAAGAAATCTCCTCTGTTAATGTTATTTTCTTCTATGTAGCTTTTTATTTCATTTAAAAATCTCTCCCCATATTTCTCGTACTTAACTTCTCCAACTCCACTTATACTTAAAAACTCTTCCTTATTAATAGGCATGTATCCACTCATTTCTTTTAGAGAGCTATCTCCAAATACTATATATGGTGGCACTTTTTCTTCCTCGGATATTTGCTTTCTAAACCTCCTTAACAAATTAAACAATTGATCATCAGCCTTAGTAATCTTTTTAACCTTTGCAACCTTCATCTTAACATTAGCTTTACTCTTTAAAACATCCACAGCCTTTAATGTTAACTTAATCACTGGATATCCATCATTGGTAAGTCTTAAATAACCATCAGCAGTTAATTTATTAATTATATTTATTAAGTCTTTTCTACTGTACTCCATCATTATACCGTAGGTTGATAGTTTGTTTAATTCTAATGTTAAAACCTTTTTATTCTCTGACCCTCTTAGCACATCAACTACCATGCCGCTGCCATATCGTTCTCTCATTCTATATATACAAGAAAATATCTTTTGAGCTTCTATTGTTATATCCCTGTACTCACTTTCATCCAAGCAATTTCCACAGTTTCCACATTCCTCATAATCCACTTCATCTTCAAAATACTCCAATATGTATTTTCTAAGACATTTAGATGTATAACAATAATCCACCATTTCTCTTAATTTTTCATATTCATACTCTTTTCTATAGGAAGGCAATTCACTCTGCTCTATAAAGAAACTTTGAAGCTGTACATCTCTTGCATTAAATAAAAGTATACATTCACTTTTTTCCCCGTCTCTACCAGCACGTCCTGCCTCTTGATAATAGGCTTCCAAATTTTTAGGCATATTATTGTGAATAACAAATCTCACATTTGATTTATCTATACCCATACCAAAAGCATTAGTAGCCACCATTACATCTATATCATCATAAGCAAAGCTATTCTGCGCCTCTTCTCTCTTCCTATCACTTAATCCAGCATGATACATGCCTACCTTTATTTCATGTTTTAGTAAAAAGTTATATATGCTTTCCACTTCTCTTCTTGTAGCTGCATATATAATTCCCTTATCTTCTTTATGATTAGATATGTAGGATAGTATATAATTTTGATTGTCTTCTCCTCTTAACACAGAAAAAAACAAATTTTCTCTGTCAAATCCCGTTACATAGACATCAGGATTATTTAATCCCAAGAGTTTAACTATATCTTCCTTTACCTTTTCCGTTGCTGTAGCAGTGTATGCACCAATTACTGGCCTTTTAGAAAAATTATTTATGAATTCGCCTATTTTTTTATAACTAGGCCTAAAATCGTGAGCCCACTGAGATATACAATGAGCCTCATCTATAGCTACGAAAGATACTTCCACGTCATTTAGTATTCTACAAAAGCTTTCTGACTCCAATCTTTCAGGAGCTATATAAATAAGCTTATAATTGCCTACAGATATCTGCTGTACTCGCTCCATATATTCCATTTCCGTAAGAGTGCTATTTATATAAGTAGCTTCTATCCCCTGTTCATTTAAACTATCCACTTGGTCTTTCATAAGAGAAATTAATGGAGATATAACTATAGTAATTCCACTAAACATAATAGCAGGAATTTGAAAACAAAGAGATTTTCCCGCACCCGTAGGCATTATAGCCACTACATCTTTGCAATTTAATACACTTCCTATAACCTTTTCCTGTCCTCTTCTAAAACTATCATAGCCAAAATATTTTTTAAGAACTTCTTCTGAACTGTACATTAAATATCCCTACTCCTTCTACCTGTTAATTAGAAACCTATAATACTTAGTTTAACACAAATCATAAATAAATTTGTAAATTTCAAATGAGTTTTTAGTACATATAAAATTTAGATTTGTTATAAAGTATCTATGAATTTCATATTTTACATTATAAACAAAAAAATGCATTTTATTCATACACACGTTCGCATAAAAACTTATGGACTAAGATCAAAGCTACGGATGTTTCTTGCCCTTAAATAAAAACCTCTCATTTATATTTATCCTAAACTATGAAATACTCAAAGGATAACTATAAATGAGAGATTTTAATACATTTTTATAAAACTTTTATAAACTTCCTCTTTCCTACTTTTATTATATCTCCATGATTTAATTCAGCTTCTTTAAAATCTTTTACTGGTTCTCCATTTATCTTAACTCCTCCTTGAAGCACTAATCTTCTAGCTTCATTTTTCGATGAGGCTAGGTTTCCTTGAACCATTATATCTATTAATCCCCAGCCACTATGCATTTCTATCACTGGAATATCTTTAGGCACTTCATCCTTTTGAAATACACTTTTAAAATTCTCTTCTGCCTCTAACGCTTCTAATTCATTATGGTATAAAGTTGTAATTTCTCTAGCAAGCCTCATCTTAATATCCCTTGGATTAACACCCTCTTTATTCAATTCTTCTTTTATATTATCTATAACATCTGGATGTAAATCTGTTGCTAATTCAAAGTATTTTATTATAAGCTCATCAGGTATCTGCATTACTTTACTGTATATTACTTTTGCCTCTTCCTTTATACCAATGTAATTGCCAAGACTTTTGCTCATTTTTTCCTTACCGTCTAACCCCTCTAATATAGGCATAAATATAGCTATTTGACTTTCTTGATTGTATTCTTTTTGCAAAGTTCTACCCATTAAAATATTAAATCTCTGATCAGTTCCTCCAAGCTCTATATCAGCCTTTACTTCTACTGAATCATAAGCCTGCATCAATGGGTAGAAAAATTCATGTATTCCTATACTCATTTGATTATTAAATCTATTTTTGAAATCTTCTCTTTCAAGCATTCTAGCTACAGTATATTTTGATGCCAATTCTATAACATCTTTAAAATTAAGCTTAAATAACCACTCACTATTGAATCTTAATTCTGTTTTGCTTTTATCTAATATTTTAAATATTTGAGTTTCATAGGTCTTAGCATTTTCTAAAACCTGCTCTCTAGTAAGTTGTTTTCTAGCTTTAGATTTTCCAGTAGGATCCCCTATCATACCTGTAAAATCACCTATTATTATTACTGCTTTGTGTCCTAAATCTTGAATCTGCTTTATTTTCCTTAAGACCACCGCATGACCAATGTGTATATCAGGAGCACTAGGGTCAAGACCTAACTTTACCACTAGAGGTCTATTTTCCTTTTCACATTTTATTAATTTATCTTTTAGTTCCTCTATATTTATTATTTCATCTGCACCTTTTTTAATTATTTTTACTTGCTCATCTATATTCATAATGTTATCTGTGTATAAATTATAAAACTTTATAATTTACACACTTCACCTACCTTTCTCCTTAAATTTTTACTACTAATTTTCTAATTTCAATTTTTAATCTTAATTTTTCTAATAAATTACCCTATATATACCCAACTGTAATTCAATAAATTCGTAACCTATGCCGGCATTGTTAATCTGATTACAAATTTATTTCAGCAGCTATCATTTAGTAATGTTCTGCTTAAAAATAAAAACTTTATTTATTATTTAATTACTCGACTTTCGCACATAAATTCCAAGCTTTACATTAGATGAATGAATATTTTTATTTTATAACCGCGAAAGTTGAATTAAGTAATATTTTGCACAAAATAAAAACTCCCGTCCTTACTGTTTACACAATAAGGACGGGAGACAAATTCCCGTGGTACCACCTTAATTCATCAATACCTTGCGATATTAACCTTTTCGAGTACGATGTAAAACTTATCAATACACATGATACTCTATCTTTTTTAACGGCTGAATCCCGTCAGCAGCCTACAACCATACTGGCTTCGGTGCCATGCTCAAAGATGTATTCGGCACATTCTTCTTTATTCCTTCACACCAACCAGGAACTCTCTGAAAAGATAGAACAAACCTACTTTTTCTTATCACAGCATTTAATTAATATTAACTTTTACACTATTATAAAAAAATTATGACTAAATGTCAAGCAAAGTTTAATCTTTTATTTTTCCATTTTATATACATAATGACCTAGTGCTTCTGCTTCATCCTTGTCATGAGTTACTAATATTACAGTTCTTTTATTATCATTCCATATTTTTAAAAACTCTTTAATTATTTCTTTCTTCAAATTATTATCTAATCCTTTAAATGGCTCGTCCATAAGTAATAGGTTACTTTCATAAGCAAAGGCCCTTGCAAGAGCTGCTCTTCTTTTCATCCCACCGCTTAAAGTTTCAGGCAGCATATTTCTATTATCATATAGTTTTACTAATTTTAGATTTTTATCAATTACTTTTTTCATTTGATCTTTATCTAATTGAGATTTTAAAATAAATGCTATATTTTCATAAACTGTAAGCCAAGGAATTAATCTATCTTCCTGAAATATATACGAAAAATTTTTATTACTTATGTTATCATGCCAAATTATGTTTCCCTTATACTCTGTATCTAATCCACTTATTATATTTAGCAAAGTAGTTTTACCAACTCCTGAAGGCCCTGTTATTACAGTAATTTTGTCTTTAGGAAAGCTCATATTTAAATTATTTAAAACTTCTATTTCTCCATATTTTTTGCAAATATTAACTAATTCAATTTCATATTCTATTGAATTTTGTTCTGTGCATATTTTCATTATTCTATTTATCTCCTCTTTTCAATATTTGTTTCCTAAAAACAACTTCTAAAGCTAAACTCAAAATCACCACTACAATAGTCCATGCAAAAAGTTCTTCAGTATCCAGTGTTGTCTTAGAATTTAAAAGATTTAAACCTATAGAGTATTTAGGAGTGCTTAAAATCTCTGATGCAACCACTACTTTCCACGCAAGTCCTAAACAAAGAATTATTCCAGAAACTATGTAGGATTTTATTGATGGTAAGTAAACATATTTTATTACATAAATTTTTTTTACTTTGTATAGCCTTGCCATTTCTATAATTTTAATATCAACTGATTTTAATCCCTGAAGTACATTAGTATAAATTATAGGAAAACATATTAACATAGCAGTAAAAATGGCTACATTACCAGCTTTAATCCACACTAAAGCTAATATTATTATGGACATTACCGGAGTAGATTTTACCGCTGCCATGAAAGGTTCCATAATTTCTTCAAAAACCTTAAAAAATCCTGCTATCATGCCAAATACTATCCCCATGATTATAGATATTATTAAAGCGCAAAACACCCTTAATAAACTATAAAATATACTTTTCCAAAAGTATTCTTCAAATAAAAGTCCTATTAACCTTTTAAAAACAGAAATAGGACCTGGTAATAAAATTTCTTTATTGAGAAAAAGGGAGCCTAGCTCCCAAATCATTAACCAAAAAAACAATATAGATATTTTTTTAATTATTTTTATAATAGAATCCTTCATCTGGCATTTTTCCTCCAATTGATTTAGGATTGCTTTGGAATAAAATCTTATAGAAACCTTCTATAGATTTTTTAGCTTCATCCCCTTTAATAAGGACTATATTGCACTTAGGAATGGCTATTTCTGCTATTTTGGCCTTAGGCATAACTCCATGTTTCTCAGCAAGCTTACCTGCACTCTCAACATTTTTATTAACAAAATCTACAGACTTCTCATAATCCTGAAGAAATTCATTTAAATCTTCTTTTCTATTAGATATAAAATCTTTTCTAAATACTATTGTACCCATAACTAGTTTACTTTCATCTTCTGAAGCCTTTTCCCACTCTTCTGTTAAGTTAATAGGAATTTTTAAATCTTTATTCTTCATTTTAGAAGAAGTTACAAAGGGCTCTGGAAGTAATGCTATCTTTACTTCTTTAGAAGCTACAGAAGCAGCTAAATCACTATGCTGCATTTTGTATTCTATTTTAACATCTTTATCTGGTTCTAATCCATTTTTCTTAAGTATATAGTTGAATATAAATTCTGGAGCCGATCCCTTTCCTGAAGAATACACAGTTTTTCCTTTTAAATCTTTTATACTTTTAATATCATTTCCGTTTTCAACCACATATAAAACTCCTAATGTATTAATAGCTGCTAATTTAACTTCTCCTTTTGTTTTATTATATAAAACCGATGCTAAATTTGAAGGTACTGCTGCTCCATCTAACTCACCATTTACGACTTTAGAAACTATTTCATCTGGAGAATTAAACAAAGTAATTTCATACTTATCTTTCCCCTCTTCCATAAGTTTAACCATGCCTATACCTGTAGGTCCTTTTAAAGCACCTATTTTTATCTTTTCCTCTTTGGTGCTGGCATTGTTTTTAGCATTATTCTTTTGAGAATTAGCACATCCTCCAAGAAAAACTGCAAAACATATTATTGCAATTAAACTGAGTATATAAAATCTCTTTTTCACATTACCACCTCGTAATATTTAATTTTTTAAGTATATTAGTAAAAACATATTATGATTAAACCACAAAAAATATTACATTACTTGACTTATGAAATTTCTCTGGAATGAATTGCATAAGAAGCAAAGAAACTATTTAAATTTAATCAACTATATTCATTTATATTATATAAAGTTTCCTTAGCGCATAGGACTATTTAAATTATATATCAAACTAGTGTATAAATACAATGTCCTAAACAAAGCAACAATCTGAAATCAGATAAAACACTTATATAAATAATATTTAAAACCTTACCCATATAGGCATAAAAGTACAATATAAACACAAAATAAAGATAAAATATTTAGTAAGGAGGTTTATTTTTATTAAGGTTTATTTTGAATATTACTACTTAAACATAAAATAAAATGCTTTAAAAATTAAAAAAATTTATCTTAATAAAATGTATTTATTTATGAAATTAAAAAGATTTTTACTTCCTTTAATACTTATAAATTTAATACTGCTAGCTATTCATTTTCTTATAAAATTCCCTATAGTAAATAAAGCTTTTTCCTCTGTGTACAAATTAATAATTGTTCCGATTTTAATATCAGTATTCATCTACTACATTTTAAAGCCTCTAAAAAACATATTTATTAAAAAAGGCTTAAAAAATACCTATGCAGCTAGTCTCACTTTAGTAATTGCAATGATTATTTCAATTGGAATTATAGAAGGATTAGGTTTATATTTTATTTCTCAATTTAAAAATCTTATAGAAAAACTCTCTATTGTAGAACATAAAAATGATCTTGTGAATTTTGTAAATGGTAATTTATCTAAAAACTTAGATATGAAATGGATATTAGAACAACTTGCTTCTTATGTAAAGAATTACTTATATTTATTTAAGGATGGAGCTTTTAAAACCGCTAATTTTGTGATGGTAGCATTTTCTGACATACTACTTATCATCATAATCGTGTTCTATTTATTAAAGGATAATGGAGAACTAAAAAAATGCTTATTAAGAATTGTTCCTAATAAATATAAAAATAAATATGGTAATAAATTAGAAGAGGTTTTCACCAAATGTGATTATGTACTTTCAAATTACATAATAGGTCAGGCTAAAGTAGCTCTTTCATTAGCTTCTATGATTTACGTCGGATACTTAATTATAGGTATACCCAGTGGACTTATACTATCATCTATAACCTTTGTATTAGCCTTTATACCATTTGTAGGTTTTTTTATTTCTATGATAATACCATATATAATAGCTTTAAGTATGGGGTTAAAAATGGTAGTTAAACTCTCACTTCTATTTATTGTAGCTCAAGCTATTAAAGGAAGAGTAATTGTACCGCTAGTTATGTCCAAAGCCATGAAAATTCACCCAATTACTGATATTTTTTTGGTAGTAGCTGCCGCTGCTATTTTTGGACCTATTGGAGCTTTTGTTGTAGTTCCAATTTACGCTGTAATAAAAGTAATTGTAACTACATTAAAGGATGAAAATCCACTGGAAAAATAAATTAACAAAAGAGGGACTTTCGCACTTAGCATATTGTGAACTAAGTGCATTAAGAAAAAACTGCCTTTAATTCCGTGATAAAATTCAATATATTTTGCCATAAGACACTGACTTGTATAAATCTCAGCTTTAATATTTACGCTGGCTACCGCCAATAAAAGATTTAAGTTAAGTGCAAAAGATAGCTAACATAATTTCACAACGTGAAATTATGTTAGCTATCTTTTTTACATTCTAAAATTTTTCGTAATGCAATGAAGAAAAATTATCCTTCACTAGACCTCTAGCACACTGGCCCACTAGCCCACTGAAAATTGTGACAACATCACAATTTTCTTACTTAACAGCTCTCTGTACTCTAACGCTTTTACCCTTTATTTTCATATTTTCAGCAGATTTAAGCACTATAGAGCCCTTTCCTCCTAATATGTCCACATAAGAGAAGCCATCTTGTATATCAATAATTCCTACATCCTCTGCATTAATTCCATTTATATTAGTAATAGCACCAACAATATCTCCAGGTCTTATCTTCTTCTTTTTTCCCGCACTTATATATATCTTGGTAATTTCCTTATTAAGTTTGATATTTTTGCTAGGCTTTGGCTCAGGTCTGTTTTTAAGTGATTGTTTAAAAATTTCTTCTCCTTTTATAACTTCTCCCCTAGATGGCATTTCTTTTTTAGGTATCTTATATCCTAAATACTCTTCTATATCCTCTAAAAGTTTCTTATCATAAGAACACACAAAAGTTATAGCTGTACCTGTACTTCCTGCTCTTCCCGTTCTTCCAATCCTATGAACATAGCTTTCCTTCTCTACAGGCACATCATAATTTATAACATGCGTTACATCTTCTATATGTATTCCTCTAGCTGCTACATCTGTAGCTACCAAAAATTGGATTTTTCCCCTTTTATAGCTTTCAATTACTTCTAATCTATCCTTCTGTTCCATGCCTCCGTGCAACTTTCTAGCATAATATCCTTGTTTTTTCATACTTCTAACCAACTCATCAACCTTTTCTCTAGTATTACAAAACAAAATACATTTTTCAGGTCTTTTGGTATAAATTATACTATTTAAAGCATTAAGTTTTTTATCTTCTTCAACTATGTAATACTCTTCATTTATCTTATCCACAGTAATATTTTCTGGATTAATATCTATATTTTCAGCATTATGCATATACTTATCACACAAATTTTGAATTTTCTCCGACATAGTTGCAGAAAATAGCATGGTTACTCTATTTCTAGGCACTACTTTTATTATAGATTCTACTTGAGATATAAATCCCATATTTAGCATCTCATCTGCTTCGTCAATAACTAGGTATCTGACTTCTTCTAAATTTAAAGTTCCCCGCTCTATATGGTCTATTGTTCTACCTGGCGTGCCAACTACCACATGAACCCTTTGTTTCAATTGTCTCTTCTGTACTTCCATAGGCTGTTTTCCATATATAGCAGCACATCTTATTCTTTTGAATCTTCCAATGTTATAAATCTCTTCTTTCAACTGTACTGCCAATTCTCTTGTGGGCGTAAGTACCAATGCTTGAGGATTCACCTCCTCTACTTCTACCTTCTGACAAATAGGTATAGCAAAAGCTGCTGTTTTTCCACTTCCTGTTTCAGATTTAACTATAATATCATTGTTTTTAAGTGCAAAGGGAATCACTTTCTCCTGTACAGGTGACGGATTTATATAGCCTAATTTTTCTATAGATTTCAATATGTTTTCATCTAGATGAAAATCTTTAAAACTACATTTATGCATTTTTTATAACCCTCGTTTTCCTGTATAAAATTTAAACTAATTTAATTCCATTTTCTATAAACTGGATTCTTTTTTCTTTTAATAGCCTTCCTATAGCTCTTTTAAAAGCTTTTTTACTCATATTTAATTCTTCCTTTATTTCCTCTGGATCGCTTCCATCGTTTAAGTTAAGCATTCCACCGTTATTTTTTAACTTTTCTAAAATCACCTCTGCATCTTCATCCATTTGCTTATAGGCTTTTTCCCTAAGACTTAAATCTAATTTTCCGTCCTCTTTAACTTTTACCACCCTAGCTTCAATTTCATCTCCGTATCTGTACTCACCATAAAATTCATCTTTAGGTATCATTCCTTGATACTTATTATCCACTGCCACAAATGCACCTAAGTCATCCTTTATACTGTATATTGTTCCCTTAACCTTGTCATCTTCCTTATATGGTGAATCACTAGCAAGTCTTTTATAAATTCTCATAGATGCACACAATCTATCACTTTTATCTATATATAAATAAACTAAATACTCTCTGCCCACTTTTACACTAGTAGTTTGTTCATTAAAAGGTAAAAATAAATCCTTTTCTAAACCCCAATCCAAAAATGCACCTATTTTTGTCTCCTGTACTACCTTAAGTAATGCCACTTCTCCCAAATTTATTTTAGGCTTTCTTATAGTAGATATTAATCTATCCTCCGAATCCCTATAAACAAATACCTCTATTTCGTCTCCTACCTCAGTTCCCTCTGGTACTTGTTTTTGAGGAAGTAAAATGTCATCTTCACTTTTATTTTCTTTTGAATTCAAATATACTCCTATAGGAGTAATTCTAATCACCTCTAGATTTTGTATCTTTCCTAATTCGATCATACTAACCCTTCCTTAACTTTATATTTTGATATTTATATTACCATTAATTTTTAACTTGTATTAATGCTTTATATCAATTTGTACTTTTTTCATTTTACCACAGTTATTACTGTATTTCCTTCTATTTTTTAGGTAAGTTTATAATTATATTAATATTATTTGAAATTATATGCAATTTTATTAGTTAAACTACAATGGTAATATAAAATAAAACTTAACTCCTCTTTGAGTGTTCTCTACACCACATTCTCCTCCATGTAAAACTATAATGTTTTTCACTACCGCAAGTCCTATGCCCGTACCTCCCAATTTTCTACTTCTAGATTTATCAACTTTATAGAATTTATCCCATATCCTATCCAGCTCTTCTTTTTCAATATGTTCCCCTTCATTTTCTATCTCTATCTTAATCTTTTCATTTAGTTTTACCATATTCACAAAAATAGTATCTTTTTCTCCAGTATGTCTTATGGCATTAGTCAATATATTATATACCACCTGTTCTATTCTGTTCCAATCCGCATATACTTCTATATTATCAATTAAATTGCATTGAATATTAATGTTTTTATCCTTCACAATACCCCAAAATCTTTTTATAGTGGACTTAATTAGCTGCTCTATGAAAAATTTCTCTTTAACTAACTTAAAATTCCCACATTCCAGTAAAGACAAATCAAGCATGTCATTAATTAACCCTGTCATTTTTTTAGATTCGTCCATTATTACATCAATATAATAGTCCTTGTCTTCATCATCAAACACATTATCTTTAATACCTTCTGCATATCCTTCTATTAATGTTATAGGTGTCTTAAGTTCATGAGAAACCGCAGCTACGAATTCTCTTCTCATTTTTTCCAGTTGCCTTTCCTTTTCAATATCTTCTTCTAATTTTGCATTTGCTTCTTTTAAAGATGTCAAAGCCTTTTGTAAATTGTAAGACAAAAAATTCAGTGTAGTAGCAAGACTTCCTATTTCATTTTCACTTTTCACCATGCATTTTTCATTAAAATCTAATTCAGCCATTTTTAAGGCAGTTTTATTTATTTGTACTAAAGGCTTAGTTATAATATTAGAATAAATCAAAGAAGTAACTATTATAAGTAAAATTGCAACTATAAAAAAATATAAATAGAATTCCTTTATTACAGACACAGCCTCATTTACTGGTTCTAGTGAATCAAATCCAAATATAATTTGATTTTTTTCTTTAATTGGTGATATACAAACTATATTTTTCCTAGGAACTTCTTTTTCTTTTAGAGGTTCTAAATAAATCTCACTCTTATTCTTATCCATAATTTCTTGGAATCTATAAATATTAGGTACCCAATTATTTATAAATTCATTCATATACATTGTTTTCATTTTTTCCGGCTTTAAATATTCTCTTCTTAAATACATTTGTATATTTCCTGAAGATTGTAAAATACTAATTTCTACCCTAGTATTCATATGATACTTTTCTATCAAATCTTCAATTTCCTCACTGGTGTTAATTTTTTTATATTCTTCTTTAAAATCACTTACAACCGCCTGTATATCCCTTTTTTTCTTATTTACATAAAATTTTTGAAAGAATAAAGTTTGAGTAATTAATATTATAATAATAAAAACTACAAATAATAAAGATGTTATGATAAAAAGTTGTTTTGATATACTCTTTTTAACCTTCATTTTTCACCTCGAATTTATACCCATATCCCCTTATGGTAGATATTGCATAGGCTCTTGTACCAAGTTTCTCCCTTAGTCGTCTAATATGCGTATCCACAGTTCTCAAATCCCCATAATAGTCATTTCCCCAAACAGCATTTAATATCTGTTCTCTTGTAAGCACCAGTCTATTATTATCCATAAAATAAACTAGCAGTTGAAATTCCTTAGGTAAAAGATTTATCTCCTTTTCATCAATAGTTACTCTATGAGAATTCTTATCTATGTGAATACCTTCGAATGCACATACCTTATTATTGTTACCCTGACAATTATAACTTCTCTTTAAGGAAGCCTTCACATTAGCAACCAGTACCTTTGGACTAAATGGTTTAGTTAAATAAATATCTGTTCCCAATTCAAATGCCAATAAAGTATCCTCCTCTTCAGATTTTGCTGTAAGCATAATAACTGGTATATTAGAAAATTTTCTTACCTCATTTAATACCGTCCATCCATCCATTACAGGCATCATAACATCTAATATCATAAGCTTAATATGATTTTCTTTTAAAATCTTTATAGCATCCATTCCATTTTCTGCTTCCATTGTATTGTAATTATCTTTTTTTAAATATGCTGCAATAAGTTTTCTAATTCTTTCCTCATCGTCCACTATAAGAATAGTATCCATAATAAATTCACTCCCCATGTTATATCTAGTTCTACACTGAATTTCTGCTTTTGCATATACAAAAGCAATTATATTAACTATTTAGCAATTTATTAATTACTCTTAATTTGTTAATTATTCAAATTTCGCAGTTATAAAATAAAAATATAAAATTTAATATGAAGATTAAATCTGCTACTCAAAATATGGTCAAATGTATCCATATTGAGATTTTTACTGTTTCAACGTACTCTGCCTTGCCTAAGCTACTACAGTTTGTATAGCACTCCACAGTCGTTAATTCCCCAAATAGCCTTGGGTACACATATAAGTGCTTGTTTAATTAAGCTATCTTATATTCTTTAGCATTGGCTAAATTGATTGAAGCATTTAAATCTCTATCAATAGAAAGCCCACAACTGCATTTATAAACTCTATCAGATAGTTTTAAATCTTTCTTATATGCTCCACAACAGCTACACATTTTACTACTTGGATAGAATCTATCAACTATTCTTATCTCAATGCCATTTTGTTTAGCTTTTGAAATAAGTTTAGTTCTAAATTCATAAAACTTTTGCCCAGCAACCGCTTTAGCTAAATGTTTATTCTTCATCATTCCACTTACATTTAAATCTTCGATAGTTATAAAACTTGGTTTTTGTTTTATTAACTCATTCACTGTTTTATTTATATAATCAGTTCTTATATTTGTAAGTCTTTGATGAAGTTTTTGTACCTTGACTATTTGTTTTTGGATATTTTGACGAGTAGCTTCTCCTTTCTCTTTTTTATTTCTTAATTTTAAACTTTCATATTTCCTTGAAAGTTTTCTTTGCTCACGTATTAGTTTCTTTTCTTCTTTTTTAACTGTTTTAGTTTTGTTAATATTCTTTTTAGATAAACCATTATTACAAATTGCAAAATTCTTTAGTCCAAGGTCTACGCCTATTCCTTCTGAATAAGATTTATTGTCTAATTTAATAGCTTCTTCAACTAAAATTGAAACAAAATATCTATCTGCTTTTTGACTTACTGTACCACTTTTAACTATGGAGTTAACTGGAATGTATCCAAATTCTTTTAATCTAATCCAACCTAAAGTTGGAACTTTAACTCTATGTCTTTCAATAGTCCAATCTGTTTTATTGTTCTTTGGAAAGTAAGCTTTAACATCTTGATTTTTCTTTTTCTTAAATTTAGGGAAACTTGCTTTACCATCAAAAAATTTTTTAAAAGCTTTCTCACTATTCATGATTGCTCGTTTGGTAGCTTTAGAGGATACTTCTTTAATCCAAATTTTATCGGTATTATTAGGAATATACTCATTATTAAGCCATTTAGAAAAATCCATACCACTAATAAATTTTTTCTCTTTTTCGTAAACTTTTTTATTATGAGCAATATAAAAATTGTATATGAACCTACTTACACCAATAGTTTTATGAATTTTAGTTATCTGTTCTTCTGTTGGTTTAATTTCTATTTTGTATGCTTTTTTCAACTTCTTCATCTTCCTTTATCTTTTTCTTATATTTTCTTTGTATTGCTTATAAGTATAATATGTCCTATTTGTTGGTGTTCTAAATGCTTTTAATATTCCTTCGTTATCCCATCTTTGTAATGTTCTAACTGATACATTAATTAATTCTGCAAATTCATTTGGTTTATAGTTAATATTCTTCAAATGTACTCACTTCCTTTTCATGAGTGCATTTTACTATTTCTAAGTACATTTGTATATACTTTTAGTAACTAAAGATATCCTCCTTTAGAAATTAACTATAATTTGAAATTTACAGATAAGTAATAGGTAAGAGGTAAGAACTAAAAAGTAAGAAGTAAGAGTTAAGGATAAAACTCAAAGAGTTTTTTATAATTAATTTGTAAGTAATAGTTGTGCCGAAAATTCAGCCTTGCTGAATTTTTTAAAGGAACTCTCATCTTTTACCTATTAGTTCTTACCTTTTAACTCTTACTTCTTACTTTTTACCTCTTTCCTACTCTACAATTTCCTATAATTCTTTCTCAATATACTGCTATTTTATACTATATTAATTATAATTCACATGGAATATTAGAAAATTCCTCTACGAAATACCTCGCAGAGGAATAAATCTATTTTATTCAAATCTAAGAGCTTCTATAGGATTTAATTTAGAGGCTTTGCTTGCAGGATACATTCCAAACAATATTCCAACAAATACTGAAAAAGCAACAGCTCCCATAACTACACTACTTGATATCACAACAGTCATTTTAAGAACAGTTTGTGCAAAATAAGCTATTAAAAATCCTGTTAATACTCCTATTATTCCACCTAAACAGCTTATTATAGCAGATTCCATTAAGAATTGTAATAATATAATTCTTCTCTTAGCCCCTATGGCTTTTCTTATTCCAATTTCTCTTGTTCTCTCTATAACTGATACAAGCATTATATTCATAATACCTATACCACCTACAATAAGTGATATTGCTGCAATACCAGTAAGCATCATTGTCATACTACTATTTGTTTCATTTGCCGTACTAAGCAAACTGGTTTGATCAAATAGTCTATAACTATCTGTATCATTATTAAACTTTTTGTTCAAAAACAATTGTAAATAACTCATAGCTTCACTTACTTTATCTTTATCCGTTGCTTCTACATAAAAAGTTTTAATGTCAGTATTCTCAAATAATCGCTGAGCAGTGCTTATAGGCAATATTATTTTATCATCACCAGAACCACCCATGCTACTGCCCTGAGCTTCTAATACTCCTACTATAGAAAAATTAATCCCATTTATATTTACAACTTTCCCAATTACATTTGTTGTTCCAAATAAATCATTTGCTGTATCTATTCCTATAACCGCAACTTTGTATCTATTGTCTATATCCCTTTTATTGAGAAATCTACCGTAACTTACATATGTCTTCCTTATGTTAGAATATTCTGGTGTAGATGCTTCCACTGTTGTATTTGTTGATTTACTTCCTGCCTTAACATCTATATTATTTTGCGTAAGTGTAGGGGCAATTTCTTTTATTCCAGGTTTACTTTTTAATTCATCTATTTCTTCATCTGCAAAACTTTTTGTTCTTTTACCTACTATATTAACTGTTATTAAATTTGTTCCAAGTTTTTCTATTTGAGATTGTACTTGCTGCTTAGTTCCTTCCCCTATGCCTACAAGTACTATTACAGATGAAATACCAATAATTATACCTAGCATAGTTAAGAAAGACCTCATTTTATTGGACCATATGGACTTTATAGCCATTTTAAAAAGTCTAGTTATCTTCATAGGCTCACCTCTTTACTTAGGCTCTGGTTTAAAACATCTAATACTATTTTTCCATCTTTTATGGTTATAATTCTTTTTGCCTTATTGGCAATTTCTTTATCATGAGTAATCAAAATTATAGTATTTCCCTCTTCATTTAGGTTCTTTAACATCTTTAATACTTCTTCTCCAGTTTTGCTATCAAGAGCTCCAGTAGGCTCATCTGCCAAAATAATTTGAGGATTTGTAACTAGTGCTCTTGCTATAGCAACTCTCTGCATTTGTCCGCCAGACAATTCTGATGGTTTGTGCTTAATATGAGTATTCAATCCCACCTTTGTCAAACAGCTCTCTGATTTTTCTCTAATTTCTTTTTCACTTAATCCCAAATAAATTAAAGGTAATTCAACATTTTCTAGTACACTTAATTTAGGTAACAAACTATAATTTTGAAATATGAATCCTATTTTGTTATTTCTAATTTCAGCTAATTTATCATCACTACACTGTGTATTTAGACCATCTAATATATACTCTCCTTTTGTAGGTATATCTAAACATCCTATAATATTCATTAAAGTAGTTTTTCCAGCTCCTGAGGAACCAACTATAGCAACAAATTCTCCCTTCTTAATATTTAAATCTATATTTTCTAATGCTTTATATTCTCCTTTTCCCATTTTATAATATTTACATATATTGTTCATTTTTATAACATATTTCTCTTCAATATTTTTATTCATACAGTACTACCTCCCTTTAACCGACACTACAACTGGTAGATCAACTGTTAAGATTTTTATTTATTACTACTACAGCCATCTTTATTTACTTCTTGATGACCTTCCACTAGACATACCAGGCATATCCATTTTATTACCCATACCTCCAAAGTTGCTCCTCATATTGGTAGTATTCGTATTATTACTTTCAGGTAATGCTATGAGAATTTTTTGACCTGCATTTATTCCTTCTAAAATTTCTATATAATTTTCATTTTCTAGCCCTGTTTTTACTTCTACTAAATTATCATAACTTGATATTTCGCTTTTTCTATTTGTTCTATTACTTATTTGACCACTTTGTTTTTCCTTGGAACTTACATTATTTTCATTTTTTCTATTAGCTTCTGTTTCGTCAGTGTTGACTTTATTATCATTATTGGTATTCTTATTATTACTATTATTGCTATCATCACTACTATTGATATTATTACTATCAGCAGTCATGATATATTTTTTACCATTCTTCTCTATTAATGCTTCTGCGGGAACTACCAAAGCATCTTGTTTACTATTAACTAATATATCCACATTAACATTCATTCCAATTTTCAATTCTTCATAATTTTTCATAGATATTATAACATCGTATTTTGTTACATTATTATTATTTGTTCCTGTTTCTGATATAAAATCAACTACTCCCTCATATACCTTGTCTTCAACAGCACTAGCACTTATCTGAACTTTTTGATCTTTTTTCACTTTAGAAATATCCAATTCATCTATAGATGACTTAATCTTTAATGATGTTGGATCCATTATGGAAATTATTGTTTTACCACTTTGAACATCATCTCCACTGTTATTATTTCTTTCCACTACTACTCCATCTATAGGTGACGTAAGAACAGCTTTATTCATTTGACTATTGGCATAATCTAGATCCTTCTGCGCTTCATTTACAAGTAAGTTTTGTAAATTAATTTTCTCATCCGTCTTAGCTTTCTCCAATTGAAGTTTTTGTTTTTGTAAATTAATTTCAGCATTACTAATTTGTTGCCTTAGCTGCTCACTTTCAACTCTACATATGACTTGCCCTTTCTTTACCCTATCTCCAACTTTAACAGTTAAATCTTTTATTTCACCATTATTATTAGTAACTATTTCTTTAGTAACATCTGCAAATACGGTTCCTGTTCCCTGTACACTTACTTTTATATCTCTCTTTGCTGCAGTTGCTGTTATATACTTTGTATTTACTGATACTTTCTTTCCTTTACTATATTTGTTAAATATCCACCATCCTGCTACTGCAATAATTATTACAACTACACTTATAAAAACTATTTTTGATATTTTTTTACTCACCATTTTCCCTCCTCATTTTTCAAAGACATTTTTAAAGAATCTAACTAAATTATTTTTAGCTTTAGCAAAAAATTACTTAATAAAAACACTACTCTCCTTAATCTAAAAAACTGTCCAATACATAACATAATAATCTTACTTTATATATTTAAAGAAATAGACACATTACGTTAAGTATCTATCAGATAAACATATATTACTTGTACACAGTGACACTTAAGTGACAACTTTGTTAACAAAATATAAATTAAATTTAAACAGTTCCTTCGCTTCTTATGAAAGTCATTCCAGAGAAATTTCATAATTCAAGTAATGTAATGCCTTTTGGGGAATAATCAAATTATGTTTTAAAACTTATTGCAAAATAATCATTTTTGTATTATTATAAAAAATGCTGTATAAATATTAATGCCATGCATGGCATTATAATAAGGAGGTTTTTTATGAAGAATTCAATGAATAAAAATAATATAAAAAGAAAATATTCGTTAAAGGATTTGCTTAAATTTATATTTCCATCAATAACTGGCATATTATTATTTATGACACCAATTCCACTAGAAGGAGAAGTCACAATTCCTATTGCTTTTCTCTCTAAATTTATACAAACTTCATTAGAAAACTATTTACCATTAATAATGACAATACTTATAACCTCATCATGTGTTTTTACCCTAATTATAAAAATATTCAAGCCAAGTTTCCTAATGAATAATGATTACTTAAAAAAACTTTTAGATGTTACACCCCTTTGGGTTATCTCTAGAATTATAGGCATGCTTCTAGCTATATGCACGTTTTTTAAATTAGGTAGCAAAATTATATATTCTGAAAATACTGGTGGTCTTTTACTATATAGCTTACTTCCTATTTTATTTGCAGTGTTTTTATTTGCAGGATTATTACTACCATTAATATTAGATTTTGGTCTACTAGAATTTTTCGGTACTTTACTAACTAAAATAATGAGACCTATTTTCAATCTACCTGGTCGTTCCTCAATAGACTGTATAACCTCATGGCTTGGAGACGGTACTATAGGAGTGCTTTTAACAAGCAAGCAATATGAAGAGGGATATTACTCAAAAAGAGAAGCAGCCATAATTGGCACTTCCTTTTCCGCAGTATCTATAACATTTTGTTTAGTTGTTATTTCACAAGTTGGACTCGGTCATATGTTTCTTCCATTTTATCTTACAGTAACATTATCAGGCATAGCGGCCGCTGTAATAACTCCAAGAATACCACCTCTTTCTAGAAAATCTGATACTTATTTTAATAATAATAACAACTCCTCTAGCGAGGTTATTCCTGAAGGTTATTCTGCACTAAGTTGGGGCTTTGAACAGTCAATAGAAAAGGCTCGAAGAAATACTAATGTACGTAAATTTTTAACAGATGGATTTAAAAATGTTTTCGACATGTGGCTTGGAGTTACTCCCATAGTCATGGCTATGGGTACTATAGCTCTTATATTAGCTGAATACACTCCAATCTTTAAATGGCTAGGCATGCCATTTATACCATTACTTCAGCTATTACAAATCCCAGAAGCACAAGCTGCCTCCTCCACATTAGTTGTAGGCTTTGCTGATATGTTTCTTCCATCAGTAATAGCTGCAAGTACTATAAAAAGTCCTATTACACTTTTTATAATAGCTGCAGTTTCTGTAACTCAACTTATTTATATGTCTGAAGTAGGTGGATTACTAATTGGTTCCAAAATACCTGTGAATTTTAAGGAACTATTTATAATATTTATAGAAAGAACTTTGATAACACTTCCAATTATATCTGTTATCGCACATATTATATTCTAATGCAAGCAAGGAACGGTTCATTAATTTTATATAATAAAATTAATGAACCGTTCCTTACTTATCTTCGTATTCGTAGAGCGTCATACCCTTAGGAAGTTCTCCTCCATTTCTTACTATTTCTATTGCCACCTCTCCTACTACAGCTAAATCCTCTGCATTAAAGTAGTATATAATATTATTATCAAATAAAATATTTGCAGAACTTGAAAATTCCTCATCACCTTGCCAAACTATAAAAGTCATATACACATTATTTATAAATTCAAACCTATATGCCATATCTCCATTTTTTACTCTCTGAGCTCCCATTTTTTCGAAAACCTCTTGTAAAAACTCTAATTTGTCTCCAAATACTTTAGCCAGCTTTGCAATGGTTCTGCTACTAAAATTAGGATAATAAGTATGTCCTCCTGGTATTTCTTTATACGTTATATCTTTTCCTGTAGGCGGGATACCTTTTCCATTTACTAAATATCTTAAAAATATAGTTTTAATGGTATATCCTTTTATCTCTTGTCCAGCTTCATTAAAAGTATCTGCCGATGGATACTTTATGTAGTAATTTTTTCCCATAAGCCTTAATTTAAAAGTCTTTCTTTTCTCATCATATGTTGCACCTGTAAGTTTCTCCATTTTCTTAGGCTCCTGCATTTTAAATATATTTTGAATATATTCATAAGGAACCCTACCCTGTCTATTATCAGTATTCCTTGACGCTGTCATATGATCACCCCCATTAATATTACCATACCTTTCTTTGTCATATTCAATATTAATATACTGATTATCCCACAAAAATATTAAATTACTTGAATTATGAAATTTCTCTGTAATGACTTGCATAAGAAGCAAAGGAACTATTTAAATTTAATAATTCACCACATTATACCTTGTTATGGTTTAATCATATACTATTTTTTAATATTAATATCAACTTTCAAATATTCTATTAGCCTAGTAACACATATTATATCAGATTCATAGCATAAAATAGTAGTAAAGACTCATTAAACTTTAATTGGTAATATACAACTACATAGCAAAATTTAAAATTTTATATTAAAAACCATTATACATACATATTTAACTATACAAAGATTCAATAGGAAAGGAGTATTTACATGGAAAATACCACTATAAAAATAAATGGATTAATATCTCAAAAACAATTAAATAATTATAATATCCAATATCCCTGCAGAGAAATTTGTAAATCCTATCATATAACTCTCCCTGAAAATAAGCCCAACATACAGCTGATACTAGAACTTTCACTTAATGCAGAAATTAGCAATTGGAAACATATATTTACTCATGGCAAAAATAAAATTTTTATTGAAGGGCTCTTAAATTCAAGGATATTTTTCAAATCCAACTTATATTCAAAAAATATTTACTATACAGAATTTAGTAGGCCACTATCAGAAATTTTGCCTGTAGAAAATATTAATATTACTAGTTTAACACCTGCTATATTTATTGAAGAAGCTTTTATTAATCGTATAAACAAAAAAAGCTTTTCCATATCAGCATTAATGCTAATATGTACAGTTTTAAATAACAATAACTCATCTAAAGAAAATATCAATGTCTCTTCAAAAGATAATTTACAAACACATATAGAAAATATAGATACTTCTTTAAAAAATAATTCGCAAATTCCTATAGAAAATATAGATACCTCTTTAAAAAATAATTCGCAAATTCCTATAGAAAATATAGATACTTCTTTAAAAAATAATTCGCAAATTCCTATAGAAAATATAGATACCTCTTTAAAAAGTAACTCGCAAATTCCTATAGAAAATACAGATACTTCTTTAAAAAATAACTCGCAAATTCCTATAGAAAATACAGATACCTCTTTAAAAAGTAATTTGCAAATTCCTATAGAAAATACAGATACTTCTTTAAAAAACAATTTGCAAATTCCTATAGAAAATACAGATACCTCTTTAAAAAGTAATTTGCAAATTCCCGCTGAAATTATAGATACTTCTTTAAAAAGTGCTTCAAAAGAACAAAATGAAAACTCCATAAATATAAATATAGAGTACGACATGAATACTAGCGAAGAACATCTTAAATAAGAGCTAAAAAATATATAGTAACCTTATATAAACCCTATTAATATAATATAATTATGGACACCTAGTTTTATCTGATTTAATCAATAAGATAGTGTAAAGTGAAATATGAAAAAGCTAAGTTTAAAAATGTTTTGCCCGAAGGACGCAGAATAATAAAATACTTTGTGATTTGAAGATGAAATAACGAATTTTAGGCATGACAAAAAATCCTTTTGAGTGAAGGAAAATTTTTGATATTAGTAATCTCTACATTGAGTTATTCACGTAGTGGTTAATAAATATCCCATATTTACTTTACAACTAAATTAAGCAGAATTTTCAGTTTGCATCTTTAATATTGTTTGTTGACCAAGGTAAATAAGTAATTGCCACTTAGCAGGCATATTGCCCGCATTAGTTAAAATATCTATCTCATTTAGTGGCTTCCAGTAGTTATNCAATAATAGGGAGGTTATTATATGAATAAAGTTTTTGAAGAAAATAGTGAAAACAAAAGTTTTCCTAATATAAAACCATGTACTATTTCAGATTTTTGTAATAAATCCGACGGAAATAATTGTATTCACTTTGATCCATGCGAGCTTTGTAAAAGTGCTACACTAGATCCTACTAACGTGGCTGGTGCATCAAGATTATTGGAAGTAAATGTTTGCTTAAAGAATGTATGCCCTGGCCATGAATTAACTGTAGGATGTATAATTTTGGACAAATGCAATACAGTATTAGCATTTAAATCTCAAACATTCACTTTAGGTCAAGGATGTCCTTGCAGTACACAAGAAGACAATTTAATATATGACAAAAATAAATCTTCTAACCCAAGTTCACCATGTGTAAATACCAATAGAAGATTTAGCTTTATTCTTCCTGACAATGATCTATGTTCACCACTAGATTTAAGAGTTAAAATCATTGCAAACTACACCCATCCATGCTAAAAGAGTGCATATACAAGAGCAAATCTAGTAAAGCTCGTTACATTTATTTAAATATATTGTCATGAGAAACTAATGACGGTTCATTATTTATACTTTAATTTAGTATAAATAATGAACCGTTTCTAATTTTAATTACACATAAATTATTCTAGAAAATATATATTTATTGAGTATTACTAAATCTATAAGGTACATGAAAATAAATAACAAGTCAAAGATGCAGGTATATTTTGTGTCAGACAAGGAAATAGGTTTCGTCGCTAGTAAAACTATCGGCGGGTTCTGCTGACGCAGTATGACGCAAAATAGACTAGCATACTGACTTGTTATTTATTTGAATGTGCCTAATATGATTAGAGCAAAAAAGATACAATGTGGTGGAATTATAAAATTTCTCCTCTATGACTTACATAAGAGCTCGTAACAATAAAATTTAATACTTTTTGTGAGATAATCATAATATGCTATTTACAATGTAGTTTTTCTAGAATATAACAGCCATTACAGTAGATACTATTATCGTAGTTGCTGCCATAGAAGTTACATTTCCTACAGTTGGATGAAGCTCTGAAGGCAACTTTTTAACTAAATATTCAGCAAGTGGAGGTCCTATTATTGCACCTAGAACTCCTGAAAGTACTGCTACTGGTATACTAGCGCCAAACATAAGTACACAGGCAGGCCCTACGCTAACTACAGGTACAAAAGTAGCATACCAACCAGTTTTGTAATATTTATTAAAATATATGTACACACCTACTGCTGAACCTATTATTTGTGATAGAAGTATAGCTGGCACTGTTCCTGAACCATAAGCAGCATGTCCAGAATTCAATATCCAATCTATACTTACACCCAATATTGCTAATAATCCTGGAATTTCATTACCATAGAATTGCGCTTCTGAAAAATCTGCTAAAACCCTTCTAATAAACCAAGTAGGTTTAGACATAGATTTTAACTTTTCTTCATCACTTAAGCTTACTTTTTTTCTCTTTATAGGTTTGCATGGCTTTTTCTCCATCCATGGCAGTGCCTCACATATTTCTATAACTACTATACCTGTAATAGCCATAGTTAATACATTAGAAACCACTCCTGGCACATTTAACACAGGTATTATTTTTGTCATTATCCAAAAAGCTATTGGGAATGATAAAAGTCCTCCTAAAATGGAACCTGTAAACAAAGCCTTTATACTAGGACCATAAAGAAGCATTATAGCCGGTGGAACTCCCACTATTGTTATAAAAGTTGGAAGCCATGTATACTTTCCTCCTGCAAATAAATGAGTATAATTTAAAACAAAAACTGCTATAAATACTGATAGTACCTGTGATGCAAATACCCAAGGAAATTGATTTGTACCATAACATACATTAAATCCTGCATATTTTGAATCCTTTACATCCAGTCTCCAAGCAATAAATCCTCCAACTATTATTCCTAAAGATGCCATAACTCCTGCAAAAAACTCTGCTTCTGTAAAATTCATTATGCACCATATAAATTTATAAAATATACTGCTATCAGCATTGCTAACCACTTCATTATATGGGAACCATTGCCCAACTACTTTTATATTTACAAGACCAAAATATAAAGCAAAGGCAAAAGCAATAGTTATTAAAAATCCTATATGCGAACCCACGGGTTTACTTAAAAATCTATCACAAGCCTTATTATCGTTACTACCCATAAAATTTACCTCCTACTATTTTTTCATGTTACATTATATAATTCATATATTTCTTACTGAAAAATATAGTATTAAAACTGTATAACCTATTTTTTCACATGATACATTATATAATTTATATATATTTCTACAGCTTTTGGTATAGTTGATATCTCTATTCTCTCATTTCTTTGATGAGCCAATGAATCATCGCCAGGCCCTAATATTACAAAAGGCATGTCTAAATCCGGTATAATTTGAGATGCATCCGTATAAAAATTTATGCCCTTGTAATCCAATTTATAATTCAAATTATTATATATATCTTTAAACTTATTTAAAAATTCGTGTTCTTCCTCGATCTCTAATGCTGGTCTGTTATTTTCCACTTCTAATTCTATAGAAACATCTTTTTCTTTTATTAAACTCTTTGCTATTTCTTCAGCTTTTTCTAATACTTCCTGATTAATTATTCCTGGAATAGCTCTTATATCTACAGAAGCCTCAGCAAAAGCAGGAATAATGTTTGTCTTTACTCCTCCCTCTATTTTGGTTACAGCAACTGTTGAATGTCCAAGATATTTATTAAAAGAATCCATATCTATGCTTTCTTTTAATCTTTTTATAAATTCAACCATAATTTCAATGGCGTTTATACCTAAGTGCGGCATAGATGCATGTGCTTCCTTTCCTCTAACTTTTATATTTAACCATAAAGCTCCCTTTTCACATATTCCAAGTTTAAGGCATGAAGGTTCAGTTATTATTATTTCTTTTACATCATTTATAATACCAGCTTTTTTTATTGCCATTATTCCCATGCCATCTTTTTCTTCATCTGCTGTAAAACAAAAATATATCTTTCTAGGAGGTAAAATCTTGTTTTGTAATAAATACTTAGCTGTAAGAATCATTGCACATACTCCACCCTTCATGTCTGAAGTGCCTCTTCCGTACATGTAATCTCCTTCTACAACCCCCTGAAAAGGTGAATATTTCCATGCCCCTTCATCACCTATAGGTACAGTATCTATGTGACCTATAAATGCTACAGGTGATGAATTATCTTCTCCTGGAATTTCTAATATTAAAGATCCTCTATTGTTTCCATGGTCTAATATTGTATGTTTTACATCATAGCCTTCAAAATAAGAAAGTATTAACTTTACTACGTCCATTTCATCCCCAGGAGTATTTACACTTTTAGTTCTTATTAATTTTTTGAGAATTTTACAAGCCTCTTCTCTCAATTCTAAATCTGATCTAAACATATTTTTCTCTCCTATCTGCTGCCACTATGTAAAGGTATGAATACTCTCATACCTTTACATCTTCATTTAAGGTACATGAAAATAAATAACAAGTCAAAGCTGCTGGTATATTTTGTGTCTGACAAGGAAACAGATTCCGTTGATAGTTAGACTATCGGCAGGTTCTGATGACGCAGTATGACGCAAAATAGACTAGCATACTGACTTGTTATTTCTTTGAATGTGCCTAAGTTAATTATTTAATATAAGAGAAAGCAGCTAAATCTCCTACTCCTGTTCTCTTTACCATTCCAAACTTACTTACCCAGCCACCTGCACCTTGTGATCTTCTTACAAGTCTATTTTCAAAAGCTACAACTTGACCATTTACTATAGTATAAGTAGCAAGCTTATCATTAGGATCCATTACTGTTATATTAGCATTTGCTCCAACTCCAATGTGCCCAATAGCTTCTTCCCACCATGGATTTCCTGTTCTATCTGATATTAATTTAGCTGGATTACAAGTCATACAAGCTACCGCATCCTTTAATGTCAATACTCCCATTTCACTTAATTCAATTATGGCAGGTATATTATCTCTAGTATCTCCGAAGCCTTTCATAGTTGCTTGATTTTGACCATCTGATATTAACACTTTTACTATTCCTTCATGCAATGCATCATAGGCTAATTTCTGTGATTCCTTAGGCAATTGAAGTCCTTCCCTACTGCCTTTTCCTGCTCTTAGCATAGTAGTTACAAACTCTCCAGTTACATGATCATTTTTGCAAAGCTCTATAACTCTAGCCATTCCTTCTGCTGCACCCATGTGAGTTCCACATCCAGCAGCAGTAGCATGAGCTAAATGTATTGGTCTTCCTTTAGATAATGAAACTAATCTTTCTGCATGGGCAGGATCTTGAGTGTGAGACATATATATTAATTTTGCCTTTGAAGTTATTTCAAATATCTTTTCTATATTTTCATCACTCATTATAAAGTGTCCCATGTGGTCTTTAATACCTACTGTCAAAGGAGCCGTAGTATTAGTTATTCTATTTCTAGTCATTTTTCTAATAGATACTTCCTCATTAAGTTCTCCTCTAAAAAGCTGTATTAACTCCTCCACAGAAAGCATAGTTCCAAGTACATTAACAGCTCCTAAATAAAGTCCTATATTTATAGGCAAACCTCTATCTACTTCTGCTCCCAATAAAGCTGGTGCCATAAAAGTATTTCCTGCTCCTGGTGAAAGTCCTATTGTAACACCATCTTCTACTGCACATTTAATAGGTTCTGTACTTACCTCAAATAAATCTCCTAAATGCAGGTGCATATCTACAAGTCCTGGAGCCACAATAAGCCCTTCGCAATTTATAACTCTATCACCCTTTTCTGGCTTTATATCATTTTCTATACTTTGAATTTTATCTCCATATATAACAACATCTTTAACTTCCTCTAAATTGTTTTTAGGATCTACTACAAGTCCAGCTTTCAATATAAGCCTTCCACCACATGGTAATTCTCCAATAGGATCATGTAATTTATTATTTTTAGCTGAAGCTAATATATCTGGAAGTGTGCCAACTTTATTTTCATACATATCTAAGTTCCCCTTTCAATATTTATTAACTTACAAATTAAATAACGTAACCGGCCAGTTAACGCATGACAGTCATTTCTAATTGATGATTTTATAGTATCATAATTCACATTGTTTTACTTCGTACTTAATGGACAAAAAAAATGGACAATTATTGTCCACATATAACAACTTCATCATCACTCCTGCATATCCAAAAGTTTTAATGCTATAGCTATATTAAGTTTTTCCTCTTGATTTTGTAGGTTAACATTTAATATTTCATTTATCTTATTAAACCTATACTTTATTGTATTGTAATGTATGTACATATCTTTAGAAGCACTTTTTAAATTCCAATCATTTTTAACTATGCATTTTAAAGTTTCTGTGAAATTACCATTATATTTTTCATCATATTCTATAAGATTTTTTAACTTTTCCCTACAAAATTCATGAGCATCCTGTGTTAAATATATGCTAGACAATAATTTATATATACCTAATTTATTATAAAACATAGTTTTGTTTTTATTATACATAATTCTACCAAGCTTTATAGACTTTTGAGCTTCCTTAAAACTTTCATGCATATCCATTATAGATGTCTTATATTCTCCTATGCCTATAGTAACAGTAAATCCATTTACCCTTAATATTTCTTTTCTTATTTCACTACATATTCTCTCTAAACCCCTTTGTAATTTTTCATTATCTCCTTCAAATGCTTCTAATAAAAACACTATGCTATCACTAAAGGTTGTATATACCCTTTGTTCAAAATACTTTTTCATTATTTTTCTAGTAGTTATAAATATTTGCTCTTTTATATTTTCTAAAGTCCCGCTATAATATTTTTTATTCATTTTTATGTACTGAGCCTTATAGTTATCTATATCTACAATCAAACAAAGAAATCCACTGTCAAAGGTCCATCCATATATTTTAGCTCTATTTTTTACTTCTTCTATAGACTTTATATTTTTCATTATTATATCCTGTACAAATTCACTTCTATACCTTCTTTCAACTTGCAAATTTGATATTTTATTTTGTACATTAAGTTTAAGTACAGTTGCTGCATGTTCTAAAGCTATCTCTGCATATTCATTTAAAGTTTCATTGTTTATATCATGCATCAAAAATATATATCCATAATTTTGCTTATGGATAGAAACCGTGTAATAATTATATTCTTTCAACATATTTTCCAAAGACGAATTTTGCATTTTCTTTATTAATTTATCATTGTTTTTTCCAAAATAGTATTTATCAAAATATAAATCATAAAATATTATGTCTATTTCTAATATATCTTCAAGAGTATCTATTATTTGCTGGGTGTTCCCTCCACTTATAACCAGTTGAGTAAATGATTTATGTATTTTTTCAGAATACATAAGTTTTCTAGATTGTGCATTTACAAGATTAGACAATACAGGATTTATTATATCTACAAAAGCGTATTTTACGGGAATATGTATTAAAGGGAATCTTAGCTCATTGGCTACATGAACCACAGATTCTGGGATTTCCCTAATAAATCTTCCAAGTTTTATTCCCAATCCGGCAGCGCCCTTTTCATTTAATTTTTTAATTAAAAACTCTATATATTTAGGATTATCCTTAATAGAATATCCTGTAGTAATTAAAAATTCTCCACCCTTCATCCAGTTGTATATGTCTGGAGCATCCATAACTGTTACAGATTTCACTTCTCTACCTAATCCTTCTTCTCCGGCTAATACTTCAAAATCATAAAATTCCGAAATCTCTATCATCTTCCTTAAAGTTAACATAAAACCACCGTCTTTCTCATTAGGGTTTGAAATATGTATACAAAAACAAGGCATTCAATAAAATTATTTGAATGCCATTAATATACTGAACTTTTATATCTACATATACATTGCATTATAAATATATTATACCAAAAATAATTTGCAATATCATTAGTAAGCTTTACTAGCATTAATACACATTAAAGGATTATCCCACAAAAATCATTACATTACTTGAATTATGAAATTTCTACTGTTTTAATATTTTTTTGTTTATAATTTCTCAAATATTGATATAATCTAAAGTATATACTAAAACCATATGAGGTGCTTTTTATGATTAATTTTTCTAAAGAAGATTTAAAAAATTTATGTTATAGTTCTACCTTTCAAAGGGGAAAAGAATATTATGAAGAAAATAGAATATCAAACTTTTCTATAGAGGATATAGAAGATGATTATGGTAACCCATGTCAAAGGATCTTTGCCAATGTAAAAGGTTCCAATCACAAAACTTATAATTGCATTGCGGTACTCCTTAAAAAACATGAAGAAAAGTTGAACCTTTCCAGTTGCTTTTGTAACTGTGAGGCTTTTACAAAATACGAAGGCTTGTGTAAACACACAGTGGCATTGCTTTTAAAATACATAGATATAAGCAATACAAAAAAAAATAAAAGAAAAATTAATACTGAATCTATTGATATTGCTTCTTTTGTAAATTCAATAAGGCACGAATTAGATTATATTAATTCATATAAAAAAGAACTCCAACTAGACATAATATTAAATGTAGATAAATATAGCTATCATCCTGATGAATATTCTATTGAATTAAAAATAGGTGAACATAAAAAGTATGTAGTTAAAAATATGAAGCAATTTATAGAAGCGGTTAATTCGTCAGAAACTTTAGAATTTGGCAAAGGCTTTACATACGACCCTCACTGCCATATCTTTAAGTCAGAGGATAAAAAAATTATCGGCTTAATTCAAGAAATATATGAAACCCAGGCAAGTATTAGCCTAGATTTAAGTTACTACAATAACTCTATAAAATTTTTCAAAGGCAAACAAGTTTCTTTAAATGAATTACAGTTTAAAAGACTTCTTTCCTATTTAGACAATCATATTTTTACTTTTAAATTTAGCAACAAAACTTTTGAAAATGTAACTATAGTTCATGAAAATTTACCTATAGAATTACAGATAAGTGGAAATCATAAAAATATATTATTACTTCAAAAAAATCCACCATTTTTGCCAATAACCAGCGATGGGAAGTACTTTTTATGTAGAGATAAAATATATGCACCCAGCAAAACTCAAATTAGCCATTACATACCCTTTCACAATAAATTTTTAAAGAAAAATCCTATAGTAATACCTCGAAGTAGCTGGGGAGATTTTTCAGAATACATAATACCTTTTGTAAAGAATATAACTTCAACAATTCAAATTAAAGATGAAATAAAAGAATATATACTTAAAGAACCTTTAGAAAGTAATATATATCTAGATAAAGTGGATAATCATATAATTGCCAATTTAGAATTTAAATATGGTAAACATAAAATAAACCCTTTAAATGAGAAAAATAGTAGTGAAATTATTATTATAAGAGAAAAGGAAACAGAACTAGAAATTTTAAATACATTAAAAAAACATGGTTTCCAAAAGGAAGATACTTTTCTAATTCTTAAAGATGAAGAAGCTATAGTGGACTTCTTATATAAAGGTATAGGTAGTCTACAAAATACAAGCAACTTGTTTTACTCTGACAATTTTAAAAATATGAAGGTCCACAGTTCTTCTAGTATAAAATCCTCTTTAAGAATAAATGATGACGACCTTCTAGAAATTTCTTTTAACATGGATAATATAGACAATAACGAACTAGTAGATATTTTTAATAGTATAAGAACTAAAAAAAACTATCACAAACTCAAAAATGGAAGCTTTGTACTATTAAATTCTTTAGCTCTTGAAGATTTCACCAACACCATTGACTACTTAGGGATTAAAAACTCTCAGCTTTCATCTGAAAAAATTTTGCTAAGTAAATATAACGCCTTATATTTAGACCAAAAATTTAAAGATAATGAAATTGTAGAAGTTGAAAAAAACAATAAATTTAGGGAAACCATAAATAATATAAAAGAAGTTCACGAAAGTGATTTTAAAGCTCCAAGTCACATACAAAACATACTAAGAGATTATCAAAAAACAGGATTAAAGTGGCTAAAAACCTTAGCACATTATGGCTTTGGAGGTATATTAGCTGATGAAATGGGCCTTGGAAAAACGCTAGAAGCTATTGCATTTATAGCTTCTAGAGAAGATTATGATAGAGTTAATCCTTCTCTAGTGGTATGTCCAACTTCCCTTATGTATAACTGGGAAAGTGAAATACAAAAATTTGCTCCTGAGCTTAAGGTAGAAGTTATATGTGGCAATAAGGATTTAAGATATGAAAAAATGAAAAATATTAAAAATGTGGATGTGGTAATTACCTCTTATCCTCTTATAAGAATAGATATAGATGAATATAAAGATATAGCTTTTAACTACTGTTTTTTAGATGAAGCCCAAGCTATAAAAAATCCTCATTCACAAAGTGCCCATGCTGTAAAAGACTTAAAAGCAAAGGGACGCTTTGCCTTAACCGGTACCCCTATAGAGAATTCTCTTACAGAACTTTGGTCCATATTTGACTTTATAATGCCAGGATATCTTTTAAACCACACTAAATTCAGAACTCTATACGAAAACCCTGTAGTAAAAAATAAAAATGAAAAGGCATTAAAAGAACTGAATAACCATATAAAACCTTTTATTCTTAGAAGACATAAAAATGATGTTATAAAAGAACTTCCTAAAAAGATAGAACATACAGTTATTGTGGATTTATGTGATGAACAAAAGAAACTTTATACTTCCTATGTTAATTCCTTTAAAAATGAAATTGATGAGGACATAAATGAAATGGGATTTAATAAAAGCAAATTTAAAATTTTATCACTTTTAACAAGGCTAAGACAAATTTGCTGTGACCCAGCAATATTCGTACAAGATTATAAAGGAGAAAGTTCCAAAGTAACAGCACTTTTAGATATATTAGACAATGTATTAGAAGAAGGCCATAGAGTTTTAGTATTCTCTCAATTCACATCAATGCTTAAAAGCATAGCTGAAGAATTAAAAAATCAAAATATAAACTATATGTACTTAGACGGTTCTGTAAAAAGTGAAGATAGAATTAATATGGTAAATAAGTTTAATGAAGGAAACTCCAGCGTTTTTTTAATATCATTAAAAGCTGGTGGTACAGGCTTAAATTTAACTGGAGCAGACACAGTTATTCACTTTGACCCTTGGTGGAACCCTTCTGTGGAAAATCAAGCTTCTGACAGAGCTCATAGAATTGGTCAGAAAAAAACCGTAGAAGTTATAAAACTAGTGGCTAAAGGTACCATAGAAGAAAAAATTCAAAAGATTCAAGAAAAGAAAAAAGATATTTTTAATATGACTATTGAAAATGCTTCTGATGTGAATGTTTTAGGAAAAATGAGTGAAGAAGAAATAAAAGAATTGTTTCAAATATAACTATAATAATACAAATTTTAAAAAGAACTTTGGCAAATATACAATGTTGTAGAATCATAAAATTTCTCCTCCATGACTTGCATAAGAGCTTGGAACAATAAATTTAATTTAAGAAATTCTAATTTTTTAGCCATATAAAATTGAATTTAAATAGTTCCTTTGTTTCTTATGCAAGTCATTCCAGAGAAATTTCATAATTCAAGTAATGTAATACTTTTTGTAGGATAATTATATTAATATTATTTATAATAAACTATTTTTACATGCCTGATTATATGTAAATTCCATAATAAATTTATATTTTATATATCTTTCACCACATTGTGAATCCATTTATTTGATATAAATCTTCTTAATACTATTACAAGTTTAACCATCTCTTCTATCATTGACATTAGCACCACTATATGAACAGGGAATTTAAAAACAAATGCTACTATAAAAGCTGCTGGTATCCCTATACACCATAGGGTAATAGCTTGTACATATACCCCGTAAGAAGCATCCCCACCTCCACGTAATATACCTACTATTATTATGAAATTAAATGTCTTAATAGTAAATATAGCGGAATATATATATAAAATATATAGCGCACTCCTAATTACTTCATTAGAGACATTAAACATGGAAAGCAATGCTGGTGATGTGATAAATAAAACAAGAGACAAAATAGCCCCAACGCCTAAAGAAATAGCACAGATTCTTTTAGCATATAACTTTCCTCTTTCCTCTCTTCCTGCTCCTATTTCCTTTCCTATTATTACTACCGAAGCATTACCTAATGCAAAGTTTATTATCATAAAAAAATTAAATATTGTACTACAAATTTGTATAGCTGCGGTGGCCTTAGTACCTATTCTTCCATATATCACAGAATAAGTTACATTTCCAAGTCCCCAACAAGCTTCATTCACAACTACAGGAATTACTATGCTGTATAGACTTTTAAATAAAGGATATGTAGTAGAAGTTATATCTTTTATCCTTACTGCAAGTATTCCCTTTTTACCGTATACATAGATAATCAAAACACTTAATTCTAAAATTCTAGCTATTAATGTAGCCAGTGCCGCCCCTTTAACTCCCATGGCAGGTAATCCTAACTTTCCAAATATAAATATATAATTCAAAAATCCATTGCCTATAAGTCCCACTAAACTAGCTAACATTGGAACAGTAGCATTTTCTATACTTTTTAATGCTGTAGCGTAATTAAAACTAAGTGTAGTGAAAATATAGCTAAAACATACAATTTTTAAATAGTCTGCTCCTAGATTTATAACCATAGTATCCTTATTAAATATTGCAATAATTTTCTCTGGTACAAATAAAGCTATTATAAAAAACAAAATGGTTATAACAGTTCCACTTACTATGCCAATTCCTAGTACCCTTCTTATATTATCCTCATCTCTTTTTCCCCAAAGCTGTGATATAAGTACAGCACACCCTGAACTTATACCCATTACTATTAAACTATAAAGAAAATAATATTGATTGGCTATGCCCACAGATGCTAGTTCTATTTCACCCACCTTACCTATCATTACAGTATCTAACATATTCAAAGAAGAAACTATTAGATATTGAATAATTATAGGCAATGATAATCTAAAAGTATTTTTATAGAATTTTTTATCACTAAATATTTGATTTAAAGCTGCTGATATAGATTTTTCCATAACTTTTTCCTCCTTAACATTCTCGTTAGTGTATGGTTTTTTACATTATCTTTTTAATTTATTCTTTGATTAACCCACAATAAGGTACAATGTGGTGGAATTATGAAATTTCTCCTCCATGACTTGCATAAAAGCTCTGAACAATAAATTTAATTTAAACACTTCCTTCGCTTCTTATGCAAGTCATTCCAGAGAAATTTCATAATTCAAGTAATATAATGCTTTTTGTGGGTTAATCATTCTTTATATTTTTTTAAATATCAGTAAAAAAAGTAACCACTTTGAAGATTTTTCAAAGTGGTTACTTCTCACTTGTATTTGATGTAAATAATTAACAATTATCTAATATAACTTATAACATTTTCTTTTCTTCTAGGAGCTCTAACTTCTCCAGATCCTTTATAACCAAGAGCAACTCCATAGTAAGACTTATACCCATCTGGTATATTTAATTTTCTAGCCACCTGTTCATGTTCAAAAGAAAGTCCTATAAGTCCTATCCAAAGAGAACCTATATCTAAACTTTCCGCTGCAAGAAGCATATTTTGTATAGCGGCAGAACAATCAGTTAATGGTGAATAAGCATCTTGTCTGCCTGATACTACCACTAAAGTTGGCGCTCCATGGGTTAAGTCTAAATCTTTATTGTTTGCCATATTTCTAAATCCTTCATCTGAAGAAGTCTTTAACTTTTCCTTTGCCACATTACTCATAAGATTTATTAGTTCTCTGTCTTGAATAACAGTAAAGTGCCATGATTGAGCATTACAACCAGAAGGAGCATAAGTACCAGCTTCCAATATAGCCTGCAATTCTTCTTCTTTTATTTGTTCTTTCTTATAATCTCTTATACTTCTTCTCTTTTTAATATTTTCTATAATAGTATTCATGCCAATTCCTCCTATCATATATCACTTACAACTTTTATAAGCTGCTACTCAAAATATGGTCAAATGTATCCATATTGAGATTCTTACTGCTTCAACGTACTCTGCCTTGCCTAAGCTACTACAGTTTGTATAGCACTCCACAGTCGTTAATTCCCCAAATAGCCTTGGGTACACATATAAGTGCTTGTTTAATTAAGCTATCTTATATTCTTTAGCATTGGCTAAATTTATTGAAGCATTTAAATCTCTATCAATAGAAAGCCCACAACTGCATTTGTAAACTCTATCAGATAGTTTTAAATCTTTCTTATATGCTCCACAACAGCTACACACTTTACTACTTGGATAGAATCTATCAACTATTCTTATCTCAATGCCATTTTGTTTAGCTTTTAAAATAAGCTTAGTTCTAAATTCATAAAACTTTTGCCCAGCAACCGCTTTAGCTAAATGTCTATTCTTCATCATTCCACTTACATTTAAATCTTCAATAGTTATAAAACTTGGTTTTTGTTTTATTAACTCATTCACTGTTTTATTTATGTAATCAGTTCTTATATTTGTAAGTCTTTGATGAAGTTTTTGTACCTTGACTATTTGTTTTTGGATATTTTGACGAGTAGCTTCTCCTTTCTCTTTTTTATTTCTTAATTTTAAACTTTCATATTTCCTTGAAAGTTTTCTTTGCTCACGTTTTAGTTTCTTCTCTGCTTTTTTAACTGNGTCAGGATGATGAGGAATATATTTGTTATTAAGCCATTTAGAAAAATCCATACCACTAATAAGTTTTTTCTCTTTTTCATAAACTTCTTTATTATGAGCAATATAAAAATTGTATATAAACCTACTTACACCAATAGTTTGATGAATTTTAGTTATCTGTTCTTCTGTTGGTTTAATTTCTATTTTGTATGCTTTTTTCAACTTCTTCATCTTCCTTTATCTTTTTATTATATTTTCTTTGTATTGCTCATAAGTATAATATCTCCTATTTGTTGGTATTCTAAATGCTTTTAATATTCCTTCGTTATCCCATCTTTGTAATGTTCTAACTGATACATTAATTAACTCTACAACTTCATTTGGTTTATAGTTAATATTCTTCAAATGTACTCACTTCCTTTTCATAAGTGCATTTTACTATATTTAATTACTTTTATCTATATTTTAAATAACTAAATATATCTCCCACAAATTGCTTAGTTAAGTTAAGAACCTCTTTAGCAATATCTTCAATAAGGCAAGTTTACCAAAACTATCAATAGTAACTCGAAGTTCTCTATTAAAATAAATATAGCTGTATAACTAATTAAATTCTAAATGTAAGTAATATATCACTAATTAATTATACAGCAATAATTTAAAATGTAAACAAGTTAAATCTCAAATTCTTTGCACTTTTCATATATTTCCTCATACACTTGTGCCTTAATATACGCTCCTTCTTCTCTATAGTCTTCATTCACAATATTACAAGTTTCATGAAGCATAGAAACCATAGCTTGCCTGTGATAAGGAATAATAAATTCCTTTTGAATAAGTTTTACTGGAATCTCTTTACCTATAGTTTTTAACAGCATATTAAGATTTTCCCCAGTTGCAGCACTTACTTCCACTACATTCTGCTCCTTTAAAAAACTTCTTAAAGATTCCAAAGTTTCTATAGAAACTTTATCAATTTTATTTAAAACAACTATAATATTTTTGTGTAACACATCTAGCTCTTCTAGCACATCATTAACAGCTTTTATTTGCTCTAAAGCCTCTTTACTTGAAGCATCCACCACATGTAAAAGAACATCTGCTTCTATAACTTCCTCTAAAGTTGACTTAAAAGCTTCTACTAATTCATGAGGAAGTTTACTTATAAATCCAACAGTATCTGATAAAGCAATCTTCCTATTGTCATTTAAAGCTACAGCTCTTACAGTGGTATCTAGTGTGGCAAAAAGCATATCCGCCTCAAAAACTCCATTCTTCAATTTACTGTTACAAGATGAGATTTCACAAAGCTTATTTCGTAAGGTGGACTTTCCAGCATTAGTATACCCAACTAACGCCACTTTACTTATGTTTCCCCTATTTCTGTTCTCTCTTTGAACTGCTCTATTGGAAACTATCTTTGAAAGCTCCTCCTTAATATCCTGTATTCTTTTTTCTATGTGCCTTCTATCAGTTTCAAGCTTCTTTTCCCCAGGACCTCTTGAACCTACACCTCCTTTTGTACCTACACCACCTTTTATCTTATCAAGGTCTGCACCAAACCCTCTTAGCCTTGAAAGTCTGTGCTTAAGTATAGCTAGCTCCACCTGTAATTTAGATTGCTTACTTTTAGCTCTCTTTGCGAATATTTCCAGTATCAATGTTGTTCTATCTATTACCTTACATCCAATCCTTTCTTCAAGATTTCTAACTTGAGATCCAGATAATTCATCATCAAAAACTACAAGATTTGCATTTTTAATTTGCCTTAAATAAGCTAATTCCTGTGCCTTTCCTTGACCTGTATAATAAGCTGAATCTATTCTATTTTTTTTCTGAAAAACTTTATATACAGAAAGAACTTTACAAGCTTCTGCAAGCCCTTTAAGCTCCTCTAAACTCTCTTCACTATCTGTACTCACTAAAATTGCCCTTTCAATGCCTTCTTCACATACTTCAATCTCTGTGATAATTTTATCTATATAGTGAATTTTATCTATAAACTGAAAATCCATAGCCTTACTAATACTGAAATTTTTAAATTCATCACAAACTAAAATTTTGTCATATACATCACATAATCCTATATTTATCTTAACATCACTAGTATTCTCTTTAACTCCAATAGATACTATAGCATCTAATTTCATATCTAAAAGAGCTGATATATCCAACGAGGAAAGCTTAGGATTCCCGCTGGGATGAGTGTGAATTATTCTAATGCCACTAAGCCTTTTACCTCTATCCTCAATAAATGGTATCTGGGCGCTTCTACTGTCACCAACTATAACACTAAGGATTTTTCCCTTTCTATCTATAGCTACACTTATTTCCTTTCTTATTATCCTAGTAATATCATTCATTTCATCTACTAATTCGTAAGAAAAAATACTATATTTATCTATACTTATATCATATAAATTTTCAATTCTTTCTAAAATAGATTTTCTTATACCATCAATATTTCCTTGTATCATAAAATCACCCCTGTTTAAATTTAGTAAATAAATCTGTAATTGTTTTAATACATTTTTTCAAAACTATTCTATTCTCATCCAAATTCTCATTTTCATAACCCCCTGTAAAATTAGCAACAAAGTAATATATTGCTATGTTTATAATTTAGTTATAAAAAAAGCTGCAGCTAATCTAGCACTAATAACTAGAAATTTACTGCAGCCTTTGTCATAATCTTTAAAAATAAATATAAAAAAACCGCAGATTTTCCCACGGTTAATTAACTAATTATATTAATAAAACCGCAGCTTACACGTCTACGGTCAATAACAAATGATTTATTAACAACTTAATTGTAACCCTTAAACATTAACATAATACTTATAAGCATCAATTGTAGTTGAAACCACACCAACACAAGAATACATATATTATGGGTTATTTCTATTTTTCATGTTAACAAATTATAAAAATTTCTCCTGACAGCAGACTGTATATTCTATTGTTAAATTATGTCTTAACTTATTGCCAAATATTAAATTAATCATTTTACAGTCTCCTTTCAGATAACTTCCATTATTATAATTTATATTATACATTATACAATATAGGTATTATATTGTAAAGCCCATAGACAAAATAAATTTATCTTCGGCAATATCCTTGTTCTATCTCTAGGAAATAAAGAAGCCTACCTCACGTTTTTTAATCCCAATATCTGAGAAGTCAATCTTTCTAATCCTATGGCAATTCCCCCATGAGGCGGCATTCCATATTTAAATACTTCCATGTATGCTATAAAGTTATCCGGCTTTAAACCTTTATATATCATATTTTCCTTTAACATAGAATGTTCATGTATTCTTTGTCCCCCTGTGGTAATCTCTAATTCTCTAAATAAAAGGTCAAAAGAATAAGTAAATTCCTTACTTTTCGGCATAGTATAATAGTTCTCTTCTTTCTTGGGTAGTCTGTTATAAATAAAAATTCTGAGCCTAATTTTTCCTCTGCGTACTTACATATTAGCTTCTCGCCCTGTGGGTCCAAATCTCCTTTTTCACAGTACTTACCATATTCTCTTCCCAATATATTTATAGCTTCTGAAAAGGTAATGCAAGGGATAATTTCTTTTATTTTTGGCAGTTTAATTTTCAAACAACCCAATAAATCCTTATACTCATGGTCTAACTTAAACATAATGTGTTTTAAAATACCAGTTTCTAACTGCATTATTTCCCTCTCATCTTCTATAAATCCCATTTCTAAATCCATGCTTACATATTCATTTAAATGTCTGCTGGTATTGTGTTCCTCAGCCCTATACACATGGGCAATTTCAAAAGTTTTATTTTATATTCAGTATTCTAAAATTACTGCATAAATTAATATTCCTAATAAATTAATAAAATTAATTAGTCATCTCCTGGTTGTCCCTGAATATCCCTTACAAATAGGGGAATAATATTTATATACCTATAAATATTATTTTTAGGGAGATAGATATTTTGTTTCAATTTTAGTTTAAGAAGCTATTAATTTAGACAATAAATCTTATTCAGAAGGAATAGGTGTAGACCTTGGACTAAAGATTTTTGCAATTTGCAATAATGGTTTAACTAAAAAGAATATCAACAAAACTAAAACAGTTAAAAAGGCAGAAAATAAACTAAAACGTGAGCAAAGAAAGCTTTCAAGGAAATATGAAAGTTTAAAATTAAGAAATAAAAAAGAAAGGAGAAGCTACTCGTCAAAATATCCAAAAACAAATAGTCAAGGTACAAAAACTTCATCAAAGACTTACAAATATAAGAACTGATTATATTAATAAAACAGTAAATGAGTTAATAAAACAAAAACCAAGTTTTATAACTATTGAAGATTTAAATGTTTCAATCAATTTAGGCAATGCTAAAGAATATAAGATAGCTTAATTAAACAAGCACTTATATGTGTACCCAAGGCTATTTGGGGAATTAACGACTGTGGAGTACTATACAAACTGCAGTAGCTTAGGCAAGGCAGAGTACGTTGAAGCAGTAAGAATCTCAATATGGATACATTTGACCATATTTTGAGTAGCAGCATGTGATTATGGATAAAAATAAACTTAATGATTTTGATAAAATTAAAAAAGATGAATTTAAATACTCAGGTTCTTTAACTCCCGAAATCATGAACTTTACTGCAGCTCATATAAACAGTGGTGTAACCAGTGCAGATATAAAATTAGCAAAAAAACTCAATGAAGAAAAAAAACGTGAAGATTAAAGATAAACATAAAAACAGCAGCCTAATGATATGTTTATTTTATGACTAAAAGTTAAAATGATAAAACTTTGTCATAGAATGAACTATCATTAAAGACTACTGTTTTTCTCTCTTGCTTTCTATAATGTTTTCTATAGTAACATACTTATCTCATCAAATAAATTTTTATTTTGTTTTATTTCCCTTTCATTGCCAGCAACACAACAATAATTTTGTTCCATTCCTTCTTTCACCATATGCGTAAATTCCTTAATGTCTTGTAACTTTGTATTTAAAAGTTCATCTTTTTCCTTTTGTAAATCTTCATAAGTTATGCCACATATATAATTTTCCGTAGCCTTTTCACCTTTTCTGTCAGGAGTTAATGGTTTATAAACATATCCCACAGAGCCAATTATAAACTTCTCCATATCCTTTTGTGCGTAATTTATCCCTTCTAAAAATTTATAAGCTTCATCATATACATCTATAGTTCTTGTAAGATTTGGATCACGATATGATGCAAAAGCAATATTATTTCCTCTTCTCATATCCATATAACATCCATAAGCTCCACCTTGAAGTCTAACCCTTGTATAAAGATACTCACTATTTAATATGGTTTGAAGAACGGGCATTTTTCCAGAGTATTTATAGTTAAGCTTTCCAAAATCAAAGGCTTTAACCACGTATTGTACATTACTAGCAGTAACTAATGCTTGATTTTTATTTGATGATTTAAAGTTAATTTCAGCAGCTTTTATTTTATTATCTTTAAGCTCATCTAATACAATATGCATGCTGGAGTTTACTTTATTTTCTTCTTCCTTTTCTCCTACAAATGAAATTATTAAATTATTTTTATTAAATATAGTTTTATATACTTTTCTTAAATTATTAACAATTTCATTACAATTATTTTCAAATTCCTTCTCCAAATGGCATAAGAACTCGTAATATGCTGCACCTTTCAATATATCAATATACTTATCAGCTTTAGAGAAACATGAATATGCCCTAATGGTAGCCAATTGATTTCCTGCATTTATAACTCTCATTTGAAGTTTTGATTTTGTCTCCCTTATTACTTCTCTAATTCTTCTAGCATCATCAAAAGTAGTTAAAGTTATTATCTCATTTATCAGTTTAAATAAATTAGGAATATTTTCTGAGAGCACCTTAGATTTAATAATAAATTTTGGGTAATACACTTCTATATTATTTTTTTCATTATAAACCTCTGTATCAAAATCTATACCACCAGTAGTACTATATATTTCCGTTACAAGATCTGAATAATCTCTTTTTTCAGTATGAAGTTTTCCTAAAACATCGCGTAATAATCCTATATAAGGAATATATTTTTGCTCAATAATGCTGGCATCAAATAATAAATTTATATAGGATATTTCATTTGTGTTCATATTATGAGAAAGTATAGTAACTCCCTTATCTTCAGTTACTACTTGTGGAATTTTTTCAACTTTAGGAGACACTTCCTCTATAGATAATTTTGGAATAGTATCCTTAGCTTCTTCTGTATCCTCTGCTATTTGAGCTTTATTTAATTTTTCATTTTCATCTTTAAGTTTTTGTAAATCCTCCTTTGAAAGAGAAGCTTTATACTTTTGTAACTTTTCGTCTAAAGATTTTACCTTACTTCCCTCTAGTCCTTTTTTAGGATTTAAAACCACAAAGGAGCAGTGATTATTGTTTAGCATATATTTTTCTATGAAATTCTCAAAATACTTATCATTCATAGAAGCCTTTATTTTATTAAGATTATTCTCATATTTTAAATGTGTTAGTGGATTACCGTCATAAAGCCAACTCTCCATTACCTTGCCACTATAATGAAGTCCCTTATTAGCCATTCTCCATGGGTCTGCTTCACGAAGTTCAAATTCAATTGAATTTATAGACGCCTTTAAAAGCTTTTTATCTATTCCGTTTTTAACCAAAGATCTTAAAGTTTCAAAAATCACTTCTTTAAATCCTTCTCTTTTTCTCTTATCTGTGTTTTTTACTGCTATAGGGAATATAGCTTGTTTAGTTGGATCCATATTCATTTGATCAAAATTAAGTATACTTTCCCCTACTTCTTCCTTAAGTAAAGCAAGTTTTATTGGAGAAGCTGAAGATTCTATAAGCATGTTATAAAGTATCTTCATAGCTAAATATTCTTCAGCATTAGAATTTTCACCACAAACAAAATTCAAAGCAAAAAAGCTTTTGTTTTCTTCGTTTTCTTCTGGACTTATAGAATATTCTGAAGTTGTTTCTGCCATTTCTTTAAAAGGTTTCACATCATCTATATGAGACGGTATTTCTATTCTGTCAAAATTAATAAGATAATTTTCATTTATGAATTTAAGACATTCATCTAAATCTTGATCACCATATAAATAAATATAACTATTGGATGGATGATAAAATTTACTGTGAAATTCTTCAAAATTCTTCTGAGTTAACTGTGGTATTTCCTCTGGAGCTCCACCAGAATTAAATGCATAAGTAGTGTTTGGAAATAAAGATTTATATATTTCCCCTGCCAAAACTTCCTGTGGTGAAGACAATGCTCCCTGCATTTCACTATACACAACACCTTTATAAATCAACTTATCTGTCTTTGGATCTGTCTCATATCTCCATCCTTCTTGACGAAGTATTTGATGATTCTCATATATATTAGGATATAAAACTGCATCTAAATAAACATCCATTAGATTCATAAAATCCTTTTGATTTCTGCTAGCCACCGGATAACTAGTTCTATCTGGATAAGTCATGGCGTTTAAAAAAGTATTCAGTGAACTTTTTGCAATATCCCCAAAAGGATCTTTAGTTTTAAATTTTCTTGATCCACAAAGTACAGAGTGTTCTAATATATGTGCCACTCCAGTGCTATCTGTAGGGGTTGTCCTAAAACTTATACAAAATACCTTATTATCATCCTTGTTTTCTAAATGTAAAAGTCTTGCCCCACTCTTAAGGTGTTCAAATACTCTAGCTACAGATTGAATTTCATCAATTTTGTTTTCTTCTAACAATTTAAAACCGTAATACATTTCATTAACTTTAAATTCATTATGCATACTCTAGCCCCCCTTATTAAGTTATACATGCTTGTTGTAAATTGTCAAAACATTAGCCCAATTACAAATAAATGAACTAATCTCATAATATAACTAAATTACTATAAAATCAAGTCTAAGGAATATATTACTGAAATTCTCAATATACAATTATAATCATCCATTTTACATACTAAATTTCAAATTTAAATGGTAATAATTCAAATTATGAATTATAAATGTATTAGGCACATTCAAATAAATAACAAGTCAGTATGCTAGTCTATTTTGCATCAGCAGAACCCGACGATAGTCCTAGTGACATAACCGGCTTCCTTGTCTGACACAAAATATACCAATATCTTTGACTTGTTATTTCTTTTCATGTACCTTATAAAATCATGTTTATTCATTTACATAACATATAAACATTACATTTTAATCTTCCCAAAATCCTCTTAACCATTTTTTTGTTTTTTCATCTCCGAAAATTGCCTCAACAGTATCTAGATAAATTTTCTTGTACTCTTCCTTAGTTATTCCAAATTCAGAAAACAATATCTTGCTCTCTTTTTCCATATTTGTATCTGATACTGTTCTATTATCAGTATTAATGCTCACTTTTATTCCATTATTAAAGAAATCATAAAAAGGATGATTTTTATATACATCTATTGCTTTAGTTTGTATATTACTAGTTGGACACATTTCTAGAGTAATGCCCTTATGTTTTACAATTTCATAAGCCTCTCTACAGTTTTTAATATACACACCGTGTCCTATTCTTTCCGCCCCAAGAATTTCAATTGAATCTAAAACATTTTCTCCTATACCAGTTTCTCCTGCATGAATAGTTATCCTATAACCATAATTTTTAGCTAAAGCTATAGCTTTTTTATAGTTTTGTGCAAATGATTTTAGTTCAGGTCCACATAAATCTACTGCTACTACGCCCTTGCCTATAAATTTCTTTCCGCTTTCTATTACCTCAATAGCACTGTCCTCACTCATAGTTCTCATGCAACCTATTATTACATTACCCTTTATATCAAACTTACTTTCTGCATCTTTTATGCCTTTTATTACACTCTCTAATACTTGTTCAACATCCAATCCTTTTCTTGTATGAAGTAATGGAGCAAATCTAACCTCTATGTATTTTACATTTTCCTTAGCAGCATCCTCAAGAAGCTCGAATGTAATTCTTCTCAAACTCTTATTTGACTGCATTACTTTATTAGGTATATCAAATTTTTCCAAATATTCCTCTAATGATTTACATTCTAAAGGAGCCACCAGTAATTCTTTAATATCTTCAACATTAAAAGAACCTATGTCTATTTTCTCCTCTTTAGCTATATCAATTATTGTTTCAGGTCTAACGCTGCCATCTAAATGACAGTGCAATTCTATTTTAGGTAAATTCATAATTGTATTTTTAGTGAGATACTCTTGCGGCGTGAACACCACATTCTCACTAATTCCTCCTTTCTTATATATCTCCTGTAGTAGTTACAAATAATATTCTCTTATTATAAATTTCTACAGTACAATAATTTTTCACATTGTACAAAATTGTATTAAATCTTATGGATACTTAGTTATTGAAGATTTTAAACATTAATCCGTATAATAAAAAACTGCTTACAAAGAAGACATTAATACTAATATCTTCTTCGTAAGCAGAAATTATCGGTTCCTGGTAGAGACCCCCAAACCATATCATTGGGGTTATACGAATTACAGATTTCATTTATTATTTTCAATATTATACATACTTATATTCTTAATGTCAATTATATTTTTTATTGCGAATAGATTTAATTAGCACTATAAAATAACTATATATTAATAAGAGACTTTTATATATGGCTATTTTAAACACTTTAAATAAGGATATGATTCAAATGTCTACTATGAATACTGTAAATTCACTTTAATTTATCGTAACATCTTATACTTCATATACATATTATATGTATGTATATCAAATATTTTTTAAGTATATTTTAAGGGGGCAAATTTATGAATAAAAAACTGACTTCAATTTTGTTAACAACTAGTATGCTTTTCATGTCAACCTTTACCTTTACTGAGAAAGCGCATGCAAGGGTACTCATTCCAACTAGTTCACAAAAGGAGGTTTCATATAATTCTAACCATATGATAGATGACTTTTTGAAAGATGGAGAATTTTTCTTAGACTTAAAGAATATGCCTGAATCTGTTAAATCAAAAGTAAATAATAAACACTTTAAAAATTCATCTGAGGTGGAAAAATTTTTAAATAACGATTCAAATTCTTCTACACCTGAAAATAGTAAATTATCTGTAGAAAAAATAATAAAAGATGATCTTGGTAAAAAGCACTATAAAGTTCAATATTTTGTAAATGGAATACCTGTTTATGGTTGTGACTTAATTCTGCATACAGATAATAGTGGTAAAATCTATGCTATAAATGGAGAACTAGATAAAACTTTTGAAAATATAAACTGGAACAAAAGAATAAAACTTCAATCTAAAAGTGCCTTGGAAATAGCTGAAAATCATATAAAACCAAAGAAAATATTTGAAGAAAACTCAAAATTGTATTTATATAATTTTGATGGAAACCCTTATGTAGTATATCTAGTTAATTTAAATTGTGAAAGTGGAGACTGGAAACTATTTATAAACGCTGAAAATGGACAAATAGTAGATGAATTTAATAACCGACCAATTTTATTACAGAATGATGAAACAAATAAAAAAAGCGAAAATAAAAATATAACTAATATAACTAATAGCGGAGAAGTAACCACTGGAACTGGTAGAACCACCCTTGATGGAGAAGTAGCAATTCCAACTTACTGTGAAGATAGCAAATATTATTTATGCAATAGAACTAAAAATATGAACGGTTCTATAATGGTGTATAACCTAAACAATTCACTTGAGGAAAATGATATAACTAGAAAGACAAAAGACCAAGTAAAACAATATGGTCCATTAATGAGTGATGATGACAATAAATTTATAGACGCTGCTCAAATAGCTGGTGTAGATGCTTATATTAATTTCTCAAATGTTTACGATTATTATAGAGATATTCTAAATAGAAATAGTATAGACAATAATGGTATGGATATAGAAGGTTTTGTTCATGTAGGTAACAATTACAATAATGCTTTTTGGTTCGATTCCCATAAAGCTATGTACTTTGGTGACGGTGATGGTAAAGATTTTTCAAGCTTTACAGCAGCCTTAGATGTAATAGCTCATGAATTATCTCATGGTGTAACTAGTATGCAATCTAATCTTGAATATAGGAAACAATCTGGTGCTCTAAATGAAGCATTTTCAGATATAATCGGTGCAGCAGTAGATGATGATGATTGGCAGATTGGTGAAGATTGCTATACCCCTGGTAAACCAGGCGATGCTTTAAGAGATATGCAAGATCCTCATAAAGGTAACCAACCAGCTCATATGAGCGAATATAAAAATTATCCAGCTCTTCCGTTTTTCGACTGGGGTGGAGTTCACATCAACTCAGGCATTATAAATCATGCTGCCTACTATATTGGTGAGAGCTTAGGAAAACCAGCTATGGCCAAATTATTTTATAGAGCTAACTGCCTTTACTGGAGATCAACAACTAATTTCTCAGAAGCAAGGAAAGGTGTAGAACTAGCTGCAAAAGACTTATATGGTGACAACAGTAAAGAATTAAAGGCTGTTCAGCAGGCTTTTGATAATGTAGGAGTAAAATAACCTTAAAATTTTTAAAAAGGCTGTATAACTTTTACTACAGCCTTTTACTTTTATATATTATTTACCTAAATATATAAAGTTATTTAATTAGTTATATTCTCTTCATATGATATAATTATCAGGTATAAATTATTATCTTAAATACCTTATTACTTTTTCCTCTATTTTTCAAATGAAAGAATTCATTAAATATATTATTAAATTAATCTGTTACTACAGCAGTTCCTGAGGCTGTTACCATGAGCATGCTTCCACCTTGTCCAAGAACTTCATAGTCTATATCAATTCCTACTACAGCATTAGCTCCTATAGCTTGTGCCCTTCTTGATAATTCAGCTATAGCACCATCTCTTGCTCTTATTAATTCTTCTTCATAAGTTTCTGATCTTCCACCTACAAAGTCTCTAATTCCTGCCATAAAATCTTTAACAAAATTTACACCAGATATTACTTCTCCGCACACTATTCCTCTATACTCTATTATCCTTTTTCCCTCTATTTGTGGTGTGGTTGTCATTATCATAGCAAACTCCTCCTTAAAATTCATTTATTAGTATAAATTAATATTTATATAATTATAATATGATTAACCCACAAAAAACATTATATTACTTGAATTATGAAATTTCTCTGGAATGACTTGCATAAGAAGCGAAGGAACTGTTTAAATTTAATTTTAGAAATTCTTCTTTTAGACAGATAAAATTATCGTAAGCCTGGCAAGGACGCCAGGCTAGCGAACCTGAGGCAGGACGCTGAATGTGAGCGTTAGATAATTTTATATGGCTAAAAGATTAGAATTTCTTAAATTAAATTTATTGTTCCGAGCTTTTATACAAGTCATGGAGGAAAAATTTTATAATTCAACCACATTGTACCTTATCGTGGGTTAATCATACTATACTCTATTTGTCTATAATCAGTACCTTTCTTAAATATTCTTTAGCCCTTTTTTCCCTAATCACTATCTCTCTCTTCTCTGTAAGTGTTATTATAAAATCGCCTTTTATTTCTTTAACATACAATATGTGCTCTTTTAAAAATATATAATCCCCCAATACAATTCCATCTTTATAAGAACCAACCCTGCTGCCCAAAACACTTACGCCCGTCCTTTCACTTTTCTCCATAATAAATGTAATATTATTTTTAAGTTTATTGACGTGTAGCTGTGGTCCATATAATGAATCAATAAGAATCATAAATACAAATATAAGAATATATATTCCCAAAGGAGAAAAAAAAGAAATTTTATTACTGTAGTAACCTAACATATAGTAAATAGTCATAAAATATATGGTTATTAAAAATGCTATATTATAAATAATTTCAAACTTTGGACTTGGACCTAAATAGTAAAATTCCTCCAATTTCATTTTCTCTATCTCTACATTTATTTTTTTAATTATCCTTGGCATTAAATACATATTAAATATGCTAACCACAACTATGGTAATTATTTTAGATACCATAGCTAATTTTGAAAACAATAATACAAGCACTATAAATATTAAATTAATTATCCATGATGAAATTTTTATAAAATTATTAGAAACTTTTGCATTCATGTTCTCCGCCCCCATTTCTGTTAGTAATTTCTATATATTTATATTACCATTATATTTGCTTAATGTAAAGTATTTTTTATTATATATCATAATTTAAATATACATTTTATGTAGTTATTATTACTTTGTAATACGTAGATATATAAATTTAAACTTTTTTAAAATGTATACACAAATGACATAGAAAATAAAAAAACCCTGGTAAAACACCCAGGGTTCATAAGAATACATTTAAAATTTCTTAATTTCTCATTATTTTTCTAATATTTTTTTAATAGCGTCCCTTAAATTCTCAGTTTCAAACTCTATATCTTTTTGTTCCAAATCTGTTTTCAACTCTTTAATAGGCTTATTTAAATCTGTATCCTCTGGTAAACCGCACTCTTTCAATAGTATTGAAGATTCTATTTTAAATTCTTTACATATATCATTTAAAGTCATGTATCCTCTTATATTGTCTGGATTTAGCACTCCATTTTGAGTTAAAGTTTCTGTATTTCCTTGAGCTACTTCAAATTTTCCTGAAGCTACATTGCCACCTATCACTAAAATTACAACCAATGTAACAACAGCACCTATAGCACTTAGTGAAAGCTTCTTTTTACCCTTTTTCATATCTAGAGTTTCTGACTTTGGACATACTGCTAGACATTCGCCACAACTTATACATTCCATACTATCAGTGGCATTACAATTACTAATTTCTATTCCCATAGGGCAGTTTTTAGTACATTTCTTACAATTTACACATGTTTGAGGATTTCTCTTTACTTTAAATATTCTTAAAGGTGATATTATTGCAAGAAAAGCTCCAAGTGGACAAAAATATCTACACCAAGCCCTTTCTATAAACAAAGAGGACATAAAAATCAGCATTAGTATTATAAATCCTATTAAAAATTCACTAAAGATTTCACTGCCTGAACCTAAGTGCATAAATGTAGCCCAAGGATCTAGCGGTCTTAATATCAATTCTCCTGCTTTATATGTTGTAAATAAAACCACCACTAAAACCACATACTTAGAATATCTTAAAATCTTGTCCATTTTTTCATTTACTTTAATTTGTTTTATTTTAAGTTTTCTACCTAATTTATTTATAAGAGTCTGAATAGTTCCCAAAGGACATATATATCCGCAGAATATTCTTCCCAGCAAAATAGTAAGCACTATTAAACATATTAAAATTATTAAAGATGATGGTGCTATTCTCTTTATATAAGCTCCATCTTTTATTAACGAAAATAGTGTTTCCAATCCTCCAAAAGGACAAAGGGCATCTACAGAAGGCGAACCGCTAGGACCTCCCCCTTTTACTTGATGCATATATCCCATTACAGGTGCAAAAATCAGAAAAAATATAGATATAACCCACTTAAAATAATTTCGCTTTTTCATAAAATCACTCCTTTTTTATAATCATCATGTTTTTATAATAAAGGAGTAATTTGATAAAAATTAGATGTAATTGTGACTAAATTGTGAAAATCATATTGTTATTAAAATTCATTGATTAAATTCTATTTTTTATAATGTTACAAATATAAATTTTTATATGATTAAATTCTCTTATCAATAATTCTTCTTATTTTACCAGTGCGACCAACCCGTTCTATTGTGCAAGGTGGTAATAATTGAACATAAACATTATTAATTAAATTTTCTCTATAATCTTTTCCTATACTTTTAATATTAGTTTTTAATAAATATTGAATTTTCTTTATTAAACTATCATCATAGACAGGTATTCTTTCATTTTGGGCTTCTATTTTAAATGTAACATCTCTCATATTCTCTACATTTTCAACCACTATTTGAAAAAATGATGAAGTTTCTTTTACATTTTTTAAAACACTGTAAACATCATTTAAATATATATCTGATACATTAAATCTTACAACATCATCCGTTCTTGATAAAAGCTTAAATTTTTTAGATGTTCTGCCACAACTACATTTCTCTTCAATCCACTGTATCTTATCACCTATTCTATATCTTATTATTGGATGAAGAGTTTTATTTAATGCAGTTACTATTGCCTCTCCATTTTTATCACTTTCTAAATAACACCATTCATCCATCACATGATGCTCAGTTCCTTTACAACATTCACATTGAAAACCAATAGGTCCTATTTCTACTGCGGCATAACCAAAAGAAGCTATAACTTCTGCTCCTAAAATATTTTTTACATATTCTTGGGATTTTTCAGACATGTGCTCCCCTGCATAATAAACTTTTTCTATTTTTATATTTTCATTTAATTTCTCTATTTCTCTTGTTAATAATATAATATTTCCTGGAAGCCCTATAATTACATTTGGTTTAAATATTTTTAAATACTCTATAGTTTCCTTCTCTGACTGATTAGCCGTAAGAGATAATATTTTACATCCCACTTCTTCTAGCCCCTTGTTAACTGCTGAAAATGCTGTCCAAAGTGCACCTGCTTTCATATAATTAGCAACAAAATCCTTTTCATTAATACCAACAGCCTTAAATCCTTTTCCAAAAGCTTTTTGAGAGTTTTCAAATTCCTTATTGGAATATAATACATACTTCATTTTACCCGTAGTTCCACCAGCCGAAAATACATAGCATTGATTCATATCTCTCGTTAACATATCATTACTTTTGTCTATACTATTATTAAACATATACTTTTTTTCAAGAATTGGAACTCTTCTAAACTCATCTAAACTTTTTAAAGGAAGTTCAATATTCTTGTAAAGTTCTCTATAAAAAGGTGCCTTAATAGCCTCTTTTAATAAAACATTTAACTTAGAAAGCAAGATTTCTTCCTTTTTATTTTTCTCTATAAATTCCAATCCAAAATTATTATTCTCTAAGTCTTCCTTATTTATATATTTTACAAGCAAATTAGCTAAATATTTTCCATCATGTGACTGGTATTCATCATTAGCTTCATTCATAGATCCAGGTTTACAAAATCTCATTACCCCATATTTCATAAAATTCTCTACAATATCCTGTAGTTTTTCCTTAGATATTACCCCTAAAGTAGACATATAATATTTTAGCTCTTTTAAATTTCCTTTAAATATATCTTGATAATCATCAACTATATTTACATATACAGTTCTATTTAAAGGTGAATTTATAAAATCATTGCTTTTCTTAACTATTATAGTGTGGGCAGCTTTTTTCCCCTCTATGACTCTACAATTATTATTAAATTCATTCCATTTTGCTATTTCTCTCTCTTTTCTTATTTCCACAGCAGAATCCAATGTTAATTTATTCTGCGGAAACTCTCTAGCTAAGTTTTCCAAACTCTCTGCCAAATAATCAACAAACTTTCCATCTTTATTAGAACTTTCTATAAATATATTTTGACAGCTTGTACAAGCCCTTTGTTCCCAGTATACTATATCCTTTGCAAATCCCTTTGCTGCATTCATAAGTTTATCATCATCTAAATCCTTACATACAAGTCCAAAGCTTATCTTTGGACCAAAGGAGTAAATCTCTGTTTTAGCAGAAAGTCCATTTTTGTAATTTAAAACAGCCCCCTCTCCTCCGAAAAGTAATATAGCATCAAATTTACTCTTAACTATTCTTTCTATATTATGATTATCACTCCTCCAATAAGTTACAGCAATATATGGTACTATTACTTTATCCTCATCTGCTTCCATTAATGCTTCATAAAATAATATAGGAAATAAAAAATCTTCACTAGAAACTTTTAATACATTCACATTTTTAGTAATTATTCCAACTACTAAAGAGTCTACAGACCCCAAAAAAATATTTCCTGCAGCTACATGAAGCACAGATCCTATGGGAACTACTCTATTAGTCTTAGAGCATGTGTCATTTATAAAATAATCTAAACTATGGTAATTGCCAATACATTTAAGTCTTTTTTTCAAAGCATCTATACTTAACATATCTGGTATTAGCTCCACTGCTTTCTTAACCATTTGAGCAGAATAATTAGTTATGTCTGGCATTTTGTTAATCAATTTCTTATAATAAAAACCATTTTTATCAGTAAGTTTATTTGCAGTATCCTCTAATACTTGTAGTATTTTATCTATGGGTACTTCTCTAAATTTCTGAGACTTTCTACTAAGCATATTTTCAGAAAAATATTTATTAGCTAATTCTTCAGATAATTCACCTTCCAAATTTAATTTTTCCCCGAATAATATATGTTTAAATTCACTTAATTTCATATTCCCAACACTCCCTATTTACTCTTACTTAAAATATCTTGTGCTTTAATAGCACATCCCTTATGTTTTTTTATGCCTCCACGTCTTACTTTTTTTATATAATCTCCTTTTATACCACATTTACAATTCTTACCCAATATTGCAATATCTGTGGATAACAAAGACATATTAGCCTCAGCAATATTATATGGCGTTAAAAGCTGCAGTAATCCCTCTTCTCCATAATTCTTTTTTTCTAAGGTTATAGGATCTCTTACTAAAACTTTACTATATATTGGTACATGTAAATGCCCTTCAGGACATGAACAATATGGCACTCCATGCTCTGCCATACCATATGTATCTCTTATATTATTAGGCTCTAATCCTATATTTTCTTTCATATAATCTAAAAAACTTTTTAACTCCATACTTTTACCAAGATGGTTCTTCCATCCGCCTCCAGCTATAACAAAGGATTCTTTTTTAACTTGAATCTTTCCATACATTCTTCTTATATCTTCTACCATTTTATACATAAATGCTGGAAAACCTAATAAACGTACTGGTGCTTCTTTACTTAGCTGAACAAATTTTTTAGCCCATTTTTCACTATCGAAGAAAAAATTCTCCTTATTTTTATCCCATTCAATCATCCAGTTTATAGAAATTGCAGGTGCTAACTGTAATATTTGTTCATCACTCCAGCTTGTACCTATATTCTTGGCATTCTTTATATCATAAGAAAACAAGAAATAGTGCACTGGAGTTTTACTTCTAAACCCTATAGAATCAAAAGCATTAAGTGCCAATTCTTCAAGTCTTCTAAGAGATCCTTTATCAAAAAAGGCTTGAGTCTTTTGTCCATTGGTTCCTGAACTTGTCAATATCATAGCTAAATCCTCTTCTCTAAAATTACAGAAACTATTAAGCTTCATAGTTTCCACAAAAAGAAAAGGTATTTTATCTACTTCTTCTAGATGCTTTATATCTCTTATATGGAATTTATTTTTTTCTGCTAAGTACCTTATATATGGCTGATTTTTTAATTGAAATTTATAATTTTCAATCATACTATTTAAAAATAATTCTTCTGTTTCTTTAGAAAAATTAAACGCATCTTTTTTTGCACATAACTCATCAATATACGAAAATTTCATACACTCATTCTCCCATTCTCTAAATTATCAATATAACAATTTCTAACATAATTTAATAACCTTTGTGCCATTTTAGAGCTCATGGTTATATTTTCAAAATCAACTTTATATTGAACATATTGAAGTATCAACTCATCATCTTTATTGTATGAGGGCATGATTCCTGCAAAAATAAACCCCTTTTTCTCCATATATTCACAAAACCAAGGAGTAAATTTGTCATTTAGCTTAATTCTTAAAATTATAACCTTTTTCCCCTGAGCCTTTAATTTATTAATTATCCTCGAAGCTTCACTTAATATTTCATTTCCAAACTTGTCCACAAATACTACAGCTTCTATCTTATCTTTAGATACAATCCTAATTTTACTTTCTGATAAATCACTTACATTTAGATTATCCGAATCTTTAAATTCAACTTTAATTCCCATATTGTTATAAATTTCTTTAATAATATCCATATGCTTTATAATTTTATAGAAACTCTTTCTTCTCAAAGGTTTTTTTAAATATCTATAACCTAATAATAAATTTTCTCTTTTATTTATTTCATTACATATACCTTTAAAATTTAACGATTTAATTCTAGATAAAAGTAATGCACATTCTATAAATCCATTTTTACTAGCTGATTTTTGAGAATAATTATGACTTGTAACAGACCTTACAAACACCCCTTTAATCTCTTCATGCTGACATATTCTTATTACCTCCTCAGTTAAACCTTTAAGATAACCTCTTCCCCTATAAAAAGGATGTATGAATGCACAAGACAATTCATATATAGATAAATTTTCTTCTTTCTCTAAGGCAATATGTCCAACTACCTGTCCATATTTGTCAACGGCTACATATGAAATTATCTCTCCAACGGCATTTAATTTAATAAGTTCTTCTGAAGAATATATATATTTATGAATATATGATCCTCCGTAAGCCTTGTAAGCGCACTCTACTACCTCCTTAGCCTCTTTTTCTTCCATTTTTTTTACCTTAAATTCTTTATTTATATTATTTTTATGAAAACTCATATAATTTTTAAGCATATATCAACCTCCATAATGCTACTACAACTTAAAAACTTTATATTACAATATTATAAATACCTTCCATTCAATCCTATACCAGCACTGATAGTTTTGCAATATTTACTTCATTTATAGACGTTATTGAATAATTTATTTCTTATTCTTGTATAAATATATATGTTTGTTTATTTTTTTACAGCGATTATTGTAATATACATTTTAAAAATAGCCTCATTCCATATATATGATATTTTTGTGATGCTTTTTAAAAAGCTATTAATCTTTAACATGTTAATATTATATTTTTTAACATTTAATAAAAATAAATTATTATTGGGTCGAATTAAAATTTATTGCAAGTATACTAAAATTCAATTGATATTCATATTCTACATCAGTTTGTTTCATTTATAGACAATATAAAAAACCGCTGCGTTTTTATACCGCAGCGGTTTTTTATAAAAATTTTTATCTATACTAATTTTACTTACCTAATTTTTTCTTTAAGATATTTCTTTAAAGCATTAATATGCATAGGATAAAATGTATTTTCATCTTCTTCCAATATTTTTTTTAAATCTTTAACTTTTATCCATCTTATATTAACTGATTCCTCAGATTTCTTTAGAAGCTCTCCTCTTGCCTTGCAAATAAACGTCTGCAACATAATAGAATAGCCCCCACTTAAGTTTTGTGAAGAATAAAATGGATTAAAACTTATAACTTTATATCCATTACAATTAGATATAACAGCATCTTTTTCCTCTTGTATCTCTATTAATTCTAATCCTGTCTCTTCCCAAATTTCTCTGCGCAAACCGTCAAAAATATTTTCATATTCTCTTATCTTTCCTGCTGGAATTTCTATAAGGCCATTTTCTTCTCCACCATTTTCCTTACATCTTTCTTGAATTAAAATATAATCAGTGTCTTCCTCCACTTTCTCTATTATTGCACCAGCCGCAGGCTTTGCAAATGTTTCTACCATTCCTTCTGCATTCCTTTCTATTTTACACTTTTCTAAATTTACACCTATATTTCCACAATGTATTTATCATCTTTTTCCTACATTAACTCATGTTTCCACCCATCTTGTTCAAAAGTTTCACTTACGAAATATTCATTTAATGTTTCACTTAGCATAACATCCAACATTTTATCGAATCCATCTGCCAAATCTAGACTATAAACGGATTTTTTATCCACCCAATATACATCTCCTTCTTCTCCATTTTCTAAAAGCTCCCCAGAAAAAGTTTGTGTCTTAAACAATAAAACTATATATCTTTTATTGTTATCCTTCTCGTACCAATCTTTTATTCCACATAGTTTAATATTATCAATATCTAAATTAGTTTCTTCTTTTACCTCTCTTATTACAGATTCAACTATGGATTCACCTTTTTCAATATGCCCTCCTGGAAAAGCAATGCCTGTCCAACTTCCTTTCTTTCGATTTTGCACTAGCACCTTTTCATTTTTACTATCCTCTATCATACACATATTGGTAAGCTCAGCAATTTCCATTTTATAATTCCTCCCTTAGCAAATTATCTATTATTCTTGTTGTATCATCAACAAATTTATTCATTTCCTCCTCCGTTAAATAAATAAAGTTATCTTTATTCTCCTCATTCTCACCTAAATAAAACTCAGTTATATATTTTACTTGTTTTTCAAAAGCTCCCTTTGGAAAATAATCTAAGTAATCAGGTACTTTATGTACATTTTTAAAAACTGTATTAAATATAAACTCTGGATGCTTTTCTAAATATATATAATCCAATCCATACCAATCCTTTTTTATAACCCAAATAAAATTTTTATCCTTTTCTAAACCTTCTCTATATAAAGGCTCTTTTCTCTTTTCCTTAAATAATTTTGACCACTCAATATCAGTTAGCAAATGTACATAATATCCCGTTTTAAAAGAAAATAATTGTGTCGATATATTATTTTATATTGTGCATTCCAATAGTAAATCCATTTTATTCATTCTATCATCTTTTACTTCCGGTTTAGAATCACAATACCATTTATATGTTTTCTTCATGCCTTCAAATAGATTAACTTTTGGTACGTATAACCCATGATTTTGTAATTTTTTTGTATCTAATAAATAAGTTACATTTCTGAAAGGGAAAAATTCTCTTACATTTATATCTAATGTGTCTAATTTTTTATCGTCTACTTTTATTATATTTACTTTTTTGCCCACCACTTTCATGGCAGTTTCAACTAATTGCTGCCATGCTGCAAATTTAGGATGTGTTACATTATATGCTTGTCCTATAGCCTCGTCTACATGTATGGCACTTTCAAATATCTTAACTAAATCATCAATATATATAAATTGAGTTTTCTTATTACCATCAGGTATTGGAATATCTAATCCCCTACTTATCCTATCAAATAAATAAATCTCCCTGTATAAATTATTTCCATCTCCATATATATAAGTAGGTCTGAATATAGTTACGGGAAACCCTTCAGCTTCATATAGATTAAATAAATAGTCTTCAGCCTTCTTCTTATTCAATCCATACTTTCCCCAGTTTACATTTTCACCTCGAGTAAATTCTTCTGTAACTACTTCATGGGAAGGTATATACACAGATCCTGAACTGCAGAATATATATCTTTTTAAGTTTTCTCTATTTAAAACCTTAGTTAAATTTTCCACATCTTCTTTTGTATATGCAGATATATCAAAAACATAATCATATTTTTCCATTGAAATATTTGCTTTTAAATCTTCAATGGACCCCCTATCCCCTTGTAAATGTCTCCTAACCCCATCATATTCAATAGGCTTAACACCTCTTGTAAATATATCTACCGTATATCCCCTGCCAATTAAATATTTTGCCACTGAGCTACTTACAAACTGAGTTCCACCCATAACTAAAACCTTCATTTTTATTCCCCCTTATTATTGAAATTCTCTTTCATTTACTATATATGTAATTTTGTACCTAGTACCTTCCCAAGTAAAGTAGAAATCATTTTAATTTTATAATTGTGAACTTTATATGTTTTAATAGCTTACATTACCTAATAAGAGAACTTACCCATTTATATCCTTCATTAACAAAAGCCTTACTTGGATTTGTTTGAGGAGTATGTTCGAAAACAAAAGTAACATCTTTACATTTCGCTAAAAAGCTAATTATCTTCTTAACTTTATGATTTCCTTCATACTCTTGACTAGGATGAACAGGTATCCAAATATACTTGTCATCTTCATAGTGTATATTATGTAAATGAACTACTTTTATAAACTCACTCCACCTTACTAAATAATTTAAAATTTCATCCTCAGAAGCAATAATATAATCACCTATATCTATACATAACTTCACATTATATTTTTTCCATATATCCCTTGGAAATTTATTTAAATAATTAATGCCAGCAGAAGAGCGATTAAATCCAAGTTTGGGTTCACAGATAATGTCTATAGAATATTGATTTTGTATATAACTTAATTTTTTTAAACCTTCTTCAATTAATTTATTGGTATCTTCTAAAATCTCTCCTTTAAAATATGGGAAATGCACTAAAAGATATTTAGCCCCTAATGCTGACATTTTCTCGGCCTCTAATTCTAACTGTTTCCAAGCTTCTTTAGGATCATATTGTACCTTTTCAATTAAATCATATTTACTTTTTCCACGTACTAAAGGGGAATGAATACCAAACGAAATATTTTTACCTCTGCATATTTTCAGAAACTTATATAAAGATTTTTTATCCTCAAACTCTCCAATTTCAATATGCTGTATGTCCTCCCAAAATAATTCTGAATATAATTCTGGATTAGATAATATTGTACTACCGGAAACGCCTAATTTATGTGCCATGTTGATCTCCCCTCAAATTTCTATGATGACATATACTTATTATTAATATATGGTTTTTAATTAAGAGTCTAAATAAGTTCTTGCTACAAACTTATACTTACATATACATACTCCAGAATCCTATTTCCTTGAAACCTATACTTTTATATATAGCTCCTGCAGCAGGATTTTTATAAAATAGGCATGGAGTTTTTCCCTGTTTAAGTAAGTCTTCACATATGACTTTCACACAAGCAGATGCAAACCCTTTTTTTCTATATTTACTGTCAGTCATAACACTGACCACCATTGCTGACATACTGTTTTCTGCAGATGTTTGGGCATATGATACTATATTACCATCAACTTCAACATAATATCCATGAGCTGTGCCAGCTTTAAAATCATTTAAAATAATTTCCTTAAAATCATGATTGCCATGAGAAAATTCTTTAATTTTTTCTCTCAATTCAGCTATACGTCCAATGTCTTCAACACTTGCCTTTTTTACATTGATTTCTCTATCTACTTTAAATGATTCATTTATTTCCTTTAACACAGCAAAATAATGTAGTTCCGATTCATTAAATTCTAATGATGTTTTCTCAAATTTTGATACTAAATTTGTTTTTCCAGATAGCATTCCCACCTTACCCTGATTTTTCATTATATTTACAAATCCATTTACATCAAATTCATTTTTCGCATACAAATTGAAAATGCTAAAATATCTAACTAAAACAGCTGTTAAAGTACCCTTTCCATCAAATTCACCAAAATATTCAAGAAAATTTTGATTATATCCAAAGTTTTCTATATCTCCAATTATATAAAGATTTAACTCTGGCTCCTTCATAATTAATTTCATAAGCTCATTATTATCTTCTTGAGTTAATTTTCGTATCATAATTATAGCCTCCCCATAGCCCTTTTATTTTCTTACTTCTACATATATTTCTAAAACTTTACTGTAATATTTATTGTAATTATAAATCATTACGTCACGTAATGGGCAAGGCATTAATTAAATTTATTTAATTACCGCTAAAATTATAAAGAATTTAGTGACTCTATAAACTTTCATACATGAAATTGATAGTAACATGACCATATATCTAAATAATTTTCAATTCTTGACTTATATGATGCATTTAACAAGGAAACCAGCCTATCATAGCTTTTTACGGCGCTATAGATTAACTTGGAAATATAGTTATAGGTTTCATCTGATGTTTTTTTAAAATAAACTTCCTCATTATTGAATATGTTTAAATAATCTAATTCTTCTGCATAACCAAACTTATGAATACTAGTATTTTTTTCCTTATCCCTCATCACCATTTGTAATACTATTCCTTCCTGTATCAACATATGAGCTAAATGTGTTGATATTAAGTAGTCTTTTCTCATTAGTTTTCCCAATGCTTGAACAGCTACAAACCAAAAATTATTTATTTTCTCACAATTCTCACTTATGTGAATATGTGGTAACAATGGCGTATCCTCTACATACGTTGCAATAATAATTAAGTCAAACCTCATGCCATTTGTTTTGCAAATTCTTATAACTTCCCCTCTTGGTTCCGTACAATAATGTGACATTCCCAATATATCATTTGCAAAGCCAAGTCTACTCATACAATCAGCATATATTGAACAATTTCCCTTATACTCATGTTCACTTAACTTAATTTTTATGTAAATATCAACATCACTATATATATCATAAAAACTTCTATCTACTGCTCTATTTATTGATTTTTCATCATTCACTGATTGAATCACAACTTCTTTTATTACTATACTCTCTAATTCAGGAAGGGCAAATAACAACTTAAGCAGATTCCTTAATTCCTGATACATAAATTCTTTTGTAATTATAATATTCATTTAAATTTTCCTCCTTAAATTTATTGATTATTTAAGAAGTATTCTTAATTTTCCCATTAGTGTACCCCCTATTAAATTTAATTTATTTATTTTTCCTCTTTATTTATAAGTCTTATTAAATTGCTTTTATGTCTAAATATCATCAAAATACAAGCTACTGTAGTAGAAATTATGATTTCAATAGGCAATTTCATATCTTTTTACATTTGTTGAACCAATATTTCCACTACCTTTAGTCCTAATATCGATTCCACATATTTTTTTGGTAATCAAATATCCTGTTGGTATGGAACCACATATAAAAGCTATTACAATGGTGATTATAATTATAAAATTCATTTGCTTCATCCTTATCTACTATATTTTATATTTTTATAACACAGTTAAAAATTTTCTTTTCCCTTTTATACTATTGACTTAATGAATTTTTCATCTAATCAATGTCTCACATAATATATTCTCATACAACTTCACCACGTATCACTACCCTGCCATTGTCTGGGCACTTCATTTCAAACTTTTTTTCTTTAGTATCACCATAATCTAGTACTCCTCCATTTAAAAGAACATATACGCTTGGATAAATATTATTCCATAGCTCATGACATATAGGTGGACAAATATCTCCTACAATAAAAGAATCATTTTCTTTGTGATATCCGCACCTACAATTGCTTTTCATGATTGTTAGTTTTACTTTAGACATTTCCATACCCCCCACGCTCTAAATCTATGGCACAATAAAATTTAAGATGTGCCTTAAAACAAAAATTTAATATGCACATGTAATTACGTCCATATTAATATTATATTAACTATAGTTTAGTATAAACTGTATCCCAAATACACTGTCGCATTTCTAAAGCTTCATTGGTTTTATTTTTACTATTTAAATCAGACATAACTGCTATTACTGCATTCTTCTCTGGAATTACAATACAAACTTGACCTTTCATTCCACTAGCTCGATAACAATTTCCTTCATGTCTCCAAAAATAATATCCATACCCACCTTCTCTATTATCAATCTGCTTTTTTGTAGCACTAGCTACCCATTCCTTCGTCAATAATTGTTGTCCATTATAATACCCATCTTGTAAATAAAGTTGTCCAAATCTGCTGAGTTCATTAATTGTTAATTTCATACCAGTTGCTCCATAAAAATAACCTTCTGGGCTATATTCACATTCAACATTTTTAATTCCGAGTGGTGTAAATAATCTAGGTTGAAGGTAGTCCATAATATTCATTTCAGTAATTTTTTCTACTATAACACCTGCCAGATAAGAAGAAAAATTGGAATATTCAAATACTCTCTGTTCTATATTTGGAAGAGGTAATGATAAAATATATGAAAGCCAATTATCTGATGTCAAGCTCTCATATGGATAATCCTTAATTGACATGGTAAGCAGTCTCTCTACTGTGACTTTATTTAAATTATCCATATGACACTGTGACATATCTCTTGGAATTTCTTCTTCAAATAATTTTAACAAACTGTCGTTTAAAGAAAAATACCCCTCCTCTATTGCAATACCAACTGCTGTAGAAGTAAAACTTTTTGTAACCGAATATAATTCTCGTCTTTTCTCTGGTATAAAATGATGTTCAAAAACCTTGGCACCGTCTTTTATAACCACAATTCCAAAAATATTTAGATCTTTTTTTCTAGCTTCATTTACAAATTCAGTTAACATTTACTTTCCCCTTTTTTAACTAAAAAGTCACAGATTTTCGTTTTCAAATTGTTCTTGTCCTTACAATTTTTTAGATAAAATTCTAGGGTTTGAGTCATAATTTTTTGTCCATCTACGTAAACCGCCTCTGCATTTTTATTGAATTCTTTCTCTGTTAAATTAGAATTATCACTTTTATATAACAGACAATGAATTTTCTGCCCATCTATCTCCATCCAAAAATACTTCAAACCAATTTCTTGAATATATTCTGTTTTTGTTACACCATAACCTTTAAATACTTCCTTTAAATGATTTTCCTCATGCCACATAAAAACAATGTCAATATCGTCCATTTCAAATTCAATTCCATGCACAAATACAGAAGTAGAAGCATCATAGTGATACTTTATATTGTTCTGCTCAAAAATACTAGCTAAACTCTTAATTACACTCCATTGATTTTTATACATAAAATCTCCTTTACATTTTACTTGATTTTTTATTGTATATATTTTAAATTTGGAATTTATGTAATGGATATCACATAACGATATTCATTTAATGTTTTACCTATGGTAATTTTTTTAATTGTGCCATCATGCTTAAACCCCATTTTTTCATAGAAATTTCTTGCATTTAGATTCCCCTCAAGAACCCATAAGGCAATTTTTTTATAATTTCTTCTCTTTAATTCATTCAATCCCCAATTTATTAATTCAAAGCCTATACCCATATTCCAATACTCTGGCAATAAATATATACCCCATATTTCACCCCAGAATTCTTCTTTGTCTTCGTCTCTACATTTTCCAATACATATTAATCCAACTGCTTTGTCATCTTTAAAAATTATAGCATCTTCTTCCCATCCTTCTGTTAATGCCTTTTCAAAATATTTTTGTCTTTTTTCAGCAGTAATATTATTTAATACTTCATCTGGTACTACACCTTTGTATGCTACTTTCCATGATTCTGAATGGATCTGTCCTAATATTTTTGCATCATCTACATCAGCATAACGAACGTTATACATAAAATCCCCCTTTAACTACACAAACTACCGTTATTGCACAGTTTCAACTCTCATTTCCCATATTTTCATTACAATCTATTATCTTTACTCTATATTCTCTTACTGCTTTATTTTAAATCACGCTTTTATCTTCAATAATTCAAAACTTCTATATATTAACTTGTAAAATAATTATAACATACAAATATATTCCATTTCTATATTTAACCATTCTTCTTGATTCTTACTACATTTCAATTAAAAGCATATATAATACATTTTTTAAAGATAAAAATCACTTAAAAATACTATACCATTATAATTAAGTAATACAATTTAAATTTTTTCTAAAATAACCAAAACTTTTATAATTATAAATTGTTATATATAATGAAGGGGAGGTGAAAAAAATGTATTTTTCGAAAAAAAGTTATCCTCTAAACAATATAATCAGTAAGGAAAACTTTTATACATTTGATGAAATTTATAAAGAAAATTATTCTAGTATTAGAAATTATATTTTTAAAATGTGTAACAATCAATCAATTTCAGAAGAAATTACTCAAGATGTATTTATAAAATTTTACAAATATAAACATAAAATTAAATATGAAAAAGTAAAGGCTTGGTTATATAAAGTAGCCCATAATGAAGCAGTTAATTATTTTAAAAAAAATAACAAAATTAATGAGCATTTAAATGATAGCTTGCAAGATACTTCAAATACTCCGGACCGAGTAATAGAAGAAAATCATAAAAGGAAAATTATTCAAGCGATTCTTATAAAATTACCTCCTAACCAATCCACCGCTATCCTATTAAAAGATATGGAGGGTTACTCATATGATGAAATTTCATGCATAATGGGTATTTCATACAATGCTGTAAAATCATTATTATATAGAGCTAGACAAAATTTTATAAAATACTATGAAGAGGTGAGTAATTTATGAATTGTGAGGAAGCTAAAAAATATATTATGTTAATAGAAGATGGTGAAATAGATTCTTATGATACTGCTATATTAAATCATATTAAACATTGTCCAAATTGTAAATATTTTAAAGATAATTTGATAAAAACTAAAAAACTTCTATCTGGAAATGAATACTATAGTTATGATTATATAAATAAAAACTTAGATTCCTTAAATAAAAAAATTTCTCTAGATAAAAATAAGATTGATAATAGAAGGTATAATAATTTCATTAAAAACAATAAAAAAATACCTTTAACTATTTGTGCTATAATCATACTACTTGTTATTTTACCTTTTAAAGGTAAATCTATTGCTAAAGCAGCTATTGAATCTTGGGAAAATAAATTAAAAAACATCTGTGAAAGCTCAATTGAACTTAAAAATAATAACTATAAATTATCTGAAGGAACTTATACAATAGCCTTTGCCACAGAGTACCCTAATTTATATAAATGTCTTCAAGAAAGACAACTTCTTATAGATAAAGCACTAAAATCTAAAGATAAAAAATCCGCTTATAGAAAAATAGATAAAATTGTTGAACAATATGATGATAAACTTAGAAAAGAAGAAAAGAAAGACTATTCTGTTTCAGGTGATGTTAAAAAATATAAAAATCTGGATAAACTTAAAAATGAAATAAAATATCCAATTCCATCGCCTAAACTTCCAAATAATTATACATTTAACTACGCCCTACATTCTAATTCCAACACTAGTGAATCAATTATAATCAAATATTTTAGCACAAATGATTCTGACAGAATAAATAGTATAAGAAAAGATTTAACATTTAGATATATTTCTAAAAATAAGAATGATTCATCAGTGGGAACTACTTTCCCACAAGGTACTAAATTTAAAAAAATAAATATAAAAAATCATGAAGCCTATATAATTATTAGCTTCGAAAAAAATAGTGATATAGCATTTATAAGTTTAACTATTCCTATGGGTAATCATGACATAGGATTAACTACCACATCCACAAAAAATAAACTTGATAAAGATGAACTTATGCTTATTAATATAGCAAATTCATTTTAAGAAATGGGGCTACATGCTAACAACTCAGCAACAGCCCTTCTTAACTACTGTCACCTATCATTCATATAAATTATTAAGTACATTTTAATATATCTATAAGTTCATTCCAATCGCTTATTTCTAGACATTTCTTTTTAGGAATACTTTTATTACATTCTTCCATTGCTCCCTTGTACCATACAGAGAATATACCACAGTCCGCCGCACCATCCACGTCACATACAGCATTGTCTCCGCAGTACCAGACATCACTGCAATCAAGCCCTGCTTTGCGCAGTGCAAGTTCAAATATTCGTTTGTGAGGTTTTCTAAATACATATTCGCTACTTGCAATGATGAATTCAAACTTATTAAACGGAATGTATCTGTTAATTCGTCTCTTCAACAATTCACCACTGAAAGATATATTACTTATTACACTTGTGCGTATTTTGTGGTCATATAGAAATTCCAGAAAACTCTCTATATGTGTTGTTGGTTCTGATATCGAAGCAGCTTTTTCAAATATGTGTTCCACTTCTCCCGGTGTTTTTGTCAGTTCTATATTAAAATATTCATAAAGATAATTCTGAAAAATATGAGTATGAACTTCAACAATAGCATATTTTTCAATGTCCATCCCATACCGTCTTATTTCCTTATTCAATTCGTTAGCCAAGGCTTGTACTTCCTCCGCTGAAACATCATTTGGATTTTTTGCAGCATCACACAATACAGCCTTCGTACCTTTCAGTGGATCAAAAATTTTTTCATTAACAAGGGTTTGACCATAATCAAATATAATCATCTTAGGTTTTTTCATGATAGTTATTTCCACCTCCTACTCTTGCTAAATTTAAGTAAAGATTACTCTGCTCTCTTTCAATATGTTTAGGATTATTATATAAGTACTTTTACTTTTTCTTTCATAGCTATCATAACCCTTCCTCATTTTACTATTAAATGCATTTATTATCATAAGATTCAATTATAATAATCAAATATTAATTAACTCCATCAACCTGTCTAACGCTATTAAATTATGTTTCCAATTTAAATATTTTTTTGATTCCGTATATGAACACCATTTATATGCCTCATGTTCATCGGATATTCTTACATGGGATATGCCGTCAACTTCCACCGCAAAGCATATATCTGTCATATCCATTAAAATTCCATTTTTAGTTTCTCTATAATTAAATGTATAATTTAAATCTATAATATTTTTTATATCAGTTATTCCTGTTTCCTCGAATACTTCCCTTATTACAGCATCTCTTGAACTCTCATCATTTTCAATACCACCACAAACAGGTTGCCAATATCCACTCCTATCTGGAGTTCTTTTTAAAATAAGAACCTTAAAAGATGGATTATTTGAAAAAACAAATGCTTGTACATTAACTCTTTTATTCATACCTTCAGCCACCTTTCACAAAACCCTAATAGTCTTTTTAATATGTGTATTTATTTTAAATGTTCTCCTACTGTATTTATAAATTTTCTAATTACCCATTTTATTTCTCTTAACATAATAAACAATCTCTTTAAGAGTATATATATCCCACTGATCTTTAAATTTATTTTTTCTGTCTATATGAAAAGATGTAAATCCAATGTTTCTTGCTCCATCTGCTTCTACATCATAGTCATCAACATATATACTTTCCTCAGCTGCTACACCTAATTTATCTAGTGCTTCCTGATAAATTTTAGGGTCAGGTTTCATAACACCTACGAGATCAGAACAAATATAGCAGTCAAAATATTCTGACAATCCTAAAGCTTTTAGTGTTAGTTCCAAAGAAGGTGAAGTATCACTTATAACACCAATCTTATATCCATTGTTCTTAAAATATTCTAATACCTCAATAACTTCTGGGAAAAGTATTCTATCCTTAAGCCATAATTCTTGAAAAATCAAATTTGCTCTCTCTTCTATTTTATCCTTTATACCTTCCTCTATGAGAATGCACTGATAATACCTTTTCCAAAATTCTATTTCTTCATCTACAGTTTTTAATCCTCCTTTAGGATATCCAGCCTTACAAAACAAATCAAGCATTTTGTCATAATTTAATTCAAATTTTTTACCAGATAAACTTTCGATCATTTTATCTCTCCACTTAATTTTGTGTGGATTAGCGTGGGTTAGCGTATTATCACGATCGAAATATATAGCTTTATATTTCATATAAAACTCTCCTTCCAACATATGAAATATTATTTTATATTCATATGCTTTGCATATGAACTCATTACTACTTATGCATTATTTTTTACTAAACATTTCTGCTAGTGAACCATCATCAATTCTATATATCTTACAAGATACGAAACCATTTTTTAGTAATATTTTTTTTGACCCTACATTACCAGGGTCTGTTATTGCTGTAACCTTTTCAATACTCTTTGTTTCTTTAGTGATCTTTAATAAATTGTCTACAATCTCACTTCCATATCCTTTTCCCCAATACTCAGGAAGCAACATATATTCAATCTCAGACTCTTTCAAGTCACTGGTTATTGTAATAGCGCCCATACCTATAAAATTGTTAGTTGATGTTTCAAAAACCTTGAAATTTCCAAAATCATCATGTGTTTTATTATTTTGTAATAAATACTTATAGTAATTTTTTGCTTCATCCATTGTAAATACTCTTCCATAATTCATCACCATTATTTTTTCATTAAAAACTAACTTTGAAAAATATTTAAAATCCTCCTTAGAAATAAATTTTTTAAAATATACTCTACTAGTCAATTTTAAATCCCCCATATTAATATATTTTAAAATAACCATTAAATTCATTTTCAAGCATACAGTATTTGATACCAAAGTCAAATATATTTAATTAATACATAAATTCTCTATAATAATTATAACATTAATACCATTAAACATCATATAACTAATTTTTTTACATTATTTCAAGTTGTTAATATTCTTTTAAATTGCTAATTAGTGAAAAAATATATAATAAAAACATAGGAATATTGTATAATGTTAGGAGATGAAAACATGCAACCTATTAGAAATGTGTTTGTTACACCAGAACAATTTGAAGAGATTCAAAATAAATATGATGGAGTCTTTGAATATCTAAATGGTGAAATATTGTTCAGTTCCAGAACATCTCCAGAACACAATAGAATAGCAAGGAAAATATTAGCAAAATCAGATGCATATTTTGAGGGAACTGGCTGTGGACCTTTTGCAGAACAAATTGAAGTTATATTTAAAAAATGTTATAAATAACATTAAAAATCACCATAGATACAAGTCCATTTGTGTTGCATTTATGGTAATAGATGATAAATAAAAATTCCACATAGGTATAACCCCTATGTGGAATTTTTATAGTCTTATTTTCTTCTTAAAACAATTCTCTTACTACTAAAATATGTTGCAAGGAAATATGCTCCATATACAATAGTAATGAATACTGCTGTTATTATTATATTACTTGTAGCGTTAATATTTCCGCCTTCCCGTATCATATCATTTGCAACCTTTATACCCACAACTGAATGTATGCATGCTAGTATAATTGGTAACATAAAATATATAGCTATTTGTTTAAAAAGCGTAGCTTTTACAAGTTTATCATCTGCTCCTATCTTCTCTAAAATATCATATCTATGTCTATTGTCTGCAGCTTCTGAAAGCTGCTGAAGAGCAAGTATTGCAGCACTGGTTATAAGAAATATTATCCCAATATATATTCCTACAAAGGCTATTACAGCTTCCGTTCCTGCTCCAATAGCTTTATAAGCTTCCTTTGTCATACCTGATATTTTAATTTCATTTTTTGCATTTTTAGTTTTTTCAGTCAATGAATAAAGATCATCTTCAAGCTTTTTTTGCATCAATTTACTATCTCCCTTACAGTTAAAAGATACAATAGTACTTTGTTTAACAGCCCCTTCCGTTATTTTATCTGGTACTACAAGCATAATTGTAGATGGGCTCATATTACTTTCAAAACCAAAAGTTAATGCCTTGGAATAAATACTATATTGTTTTTCACCTATTTTGATAGTGTTATCACTTTTAATATACTTATAAAGTGCATCTTTAAGCTCTGTTTCATTCTTCAAATCAGGGGAATACAAAGCTACCTCATTTTCAGAAAGTCTAATTTCTTCCTTTCCTCCAAGTTTTAAAAGCTTATTATAATCTGTAATCCTCATAAATAAAATAGGTGTTTTCATATTGATAGGCCTTTTACTTTCATACCCTTTCATTTTTTCAAATATAACTTTATTGTTAATTTCTCCATTTTTATAATTATATAATGAATACTCTACAAGTTTATCACTATATTTATTAAAATCCAAATTATATTGTTTAAGTTTTTTAACAATGCTTTCTCCTCCCTGAGCTACAAAGGATGCGTCAAAAGGTATGACATCATTAAAAGCTTTATTCAGTACACTGTTAATACCAAGTCCTGTAGACAATATACCTATAGTACAAAATAACATAAGACATATAATTGACATTGAAATATGCGCTGTGTTTATTTTAGAATTTATCTGACGCAAAATAAACATATTAAGTTTTTTAAAGTACAATTTTTTCCTTGATTGAAGTAATTTAAGAAAAAATCCTGATAAAGATGCAAAAAATAAGAATGTACCAATGGAACCAAGTACTATTTCAAATATAAGTTTTTTATCAAAATTTCCAATTCCATTTTTCAACACCAATTTGTATGCTGTACCAATACATGCAATAGATAGTATAAATAATATTATTGTAAGCACAGGATTTTTAAGCTTTTGTTTTTCATTTTGTTTTTCTGCATTTATAAGTTCTATTAGTTTATACTTTGATATAGATACGGTACTCATAAACATAACAACCAAAAATATTATACCAAAATATAAAATAGTTTTTACAAATGCGCTGGATGAGAATATAAAATGATATTCAGTCATATCCACTTCAAAGAGCTTTGCTGTTATAACTGAAAGCCCCTGAGATAAAAATACGCCAGCTAAAAGTCCTATAGCAAGTGATAATATACCTATTATAAAGTTTTCAGTTACAAGTATCCTAGAAACCTTTCCCTTTTCCATGCCAAGGGTCATGTATATACCTATTTCTTTTTTTCTTCTTCTAATAAGAAAGTTATTTGCATATACAATTAAAAATCCAAGTATTATAGATATGAATACTGAAATTATATTCATAAGTTTAGTTAAAGTCCCCATCATTTGGGAGGTAGAATGCGATATATTCATCATGGACTTTTGTGCTTCAATAGAATTAAAAATATAAAATATACAAACTCCAAAGGTGAGAGTTAGAAAATACAAAGTATAATTTTTAAAACTCTTTTTTACATTTTTTGAAGACAACTTAAAGAACATTATCCATGTCACCCCCAAGAAGCGTTACCGTATCAACTATTTTATTAAAAAATTCCCTCCTGCTGCTATCTCCCTTTATAATCTCATTAAAAATTTTACCGTCCTTTATAAATAGTATCCTACTGCAATAACTTGCAGTAAATGCGTCGTGGGTAACCATAAGTATAGTTACATCCAAATTTTTATTAAGATCCTCCATGCTTTCAAGAAGCATACGAGATGACTTAGAATCCAATGCTCCTGTAGGTTCATCTGCAAGTATCATTGCTGGGTTTGATATTATAGCTCTAGCAGATGCCACTCTCTGTCTTTGTCCACCTGACATCTCATAGGGATATTTAGAAAGCACATCACTTATTTCAAGCCTTTTAGCCATTTCCAATACCCTTTTTTCAGCTTCTTTATGGTGTGTTCCAGATATGGTCAATGGTAATATAATGTTTTCAAATCCAGTGAGTGTATCTAAAAGATTAAAGTCTTGAAATATAAACCCTAGCTCTTCACGCCTAAATCTTGCTAAAGCACGACTCTTCATTTCAGTTATGTCCTTGCCTCTTATATATATATGACCAGCTGTAACTGAATCAATTGTAGATATACAATTCAAAAGTGTACTTTTTCCACTACCAGATGCACCCATTATCCCTACAAATTCACCTTTCTCCACAGAAAAGTTAACATTATCAATAGCTTTTGTGATATTTTCTTTATTTCCATAATATTTTTCAACATTTGAAACCTTAAGTATCTCTGCCATACAAATCCCTCCATCATCTTGATGGCTTCATTTTAATATAATTTACTTTTATGTACCATAATTTTAACTTACACTATTCTTACATTTTGTAAGATAAGACTTTTCATCCTTTCTTTATATATATTTTTTCTGCCTGACATTCATCATAGAGCTTTTAGGAAAAATTATATCCACTTTTGTACCTTCACCATATTTTGAATATGCCTTAATAGAAAGGTTTAGTTTAGTACAAAGCTTCTTGCAGATGTATAATCCCATGCCTGTAGCTCTTTCGTCGCCTCTTCCATTAGTACCTGTAAATCCTTTATCAAATATCCTTGAAAACTCACTTTCTTTGATCCCTACTCCATTGTCCTTAACAGAAAGTACTACTCCGTTATACATTTTATATGCGCTTATTTTAATGCTTGGCTCAAATTTATTCATATATTTCACTGAGTTAGTAAGTATTTGTTTTAACATAAAGCTTACCCACTTACCATCTGTAAAAACATTAATATCTAAATTTTCCGTTTCCACTCCAACCTTATTGTGAATAAAAATCTTTGAATTATTTTTCAAAACATCAAAACATAACTCTTCTAAATTTACTTTCTTTATCAAATAATCCTTCTCAACAGTATTACTTCTGGAATAAAATAAAGCTTGTTCCACAAAGTTTTCTATTTTATCTATTTCTTCACATAGATTATCCATTACTTTACTTCTATTATTTTGAACTATAAGTTTTGATGCAGCAATTGGAGTTTTTATCTCATGAACCCATAGTTCTATGTATTCTCTATACTCCTCTTGCATAAATTTATATTTATTTATTTCCTCTATCATTGCCTTATTGGAACCTTTTAGTATATCATATAAAACTATTCCCTCTTTAAAAGTAGGGCGCGAAATCATCTCTGCAATTAGGTTCTTTTTATCAAGAGATTCAAAAATACAAGTTACATTTTTATAAAACTCTCTTTTAGTTGCGTACTCAAAAATTATTGGAACCGCAGCACCTATTATATATATGCTGCCTATGAGTAAAGGCAGTTGAAAACTTTTCTTAGGATTTAAAACCCATATTATAGACATGTTTAAAATAGACACTATTAGCAATGATATAATATACAGCATTCTTTCCTTTATAAATTCTCTTAAATTCAATTTACCATATACCCCCTACCTCTTTTTGTTTCTATAACTTCATCTATTCCTATACCTTCAAGTTTTTTTCGTAGCCTGTTAATATTAACTGTAAGGGTATTATCATCTATAAACATATTACTATTCCAAAGTTCTTCCATAAGCTCATCACGACTAACTATCTTTCCCCTTTTTTTATAGAGAAGTGTAAGTATATTTAGCTCGTTTTTGGTAAGATCGTATTCTTTATTATCATGCCTTATAGTACTTTTAGAAATATTTATTGTAAAATCTTTACCACTTATATATTCAGGTTCTTTTTCTCTTAAAGTCCTCTTTAAAACAGAAGATATATGAGCTAACAATATTTGAAGATTATAAGGTTTAGTTATAAAATCATCCGCGCCCAAATTTAAAGCCATAAGTTCGTCGATTTCTGTATCTCTACTAGTAACAACAATTATAGGTACCTGAGATTTCTTTCTTACTTCACGGCATACATAATACCCATCAAAAGATGGAAGATTAATATCTAAAAGTACTAAATCAATTTCTTTAGACATTATGTCCTTTACCACATTATTAAAATCATCTAAAACTTCACATACATAACCATTTTTAGAAAGAAATGTACTTAATTCTCCACGAATTTTCTTATCGTCTTCCACAATAAGTATTTTTTTCATAAAACTTTATCCTCCATGCTTTTTTCAATGTTTCTAAACACTACCCGACATTCTGTAATTTATTATACAGCTTCATGCAGTAAATTACCATTTTCTCTTCACGCACACCACATTCAGTTTCAATACACTAATGAATGTTTTAACATTCAACCTATTATAAAGTTTAATCTTTTTCTACTAATACATATTACTATTACTACTAATACATATTACTATTAGCTCCCCACTCCCTGCACTTAAACAGGAACTTCTTAATTAAAAATTAAATAAAGTTGGAACATAAGAAAATTATGACTTTGTCATAATTTTCAGTGGGCTAGGGTGTCAGAGGGCTAGTGGACTAGTAAAGGATTATTTTCCTCCGCTGTACTATGGAAAATCTTTGATTTATAAAAAAAGAGAGCGCTCATAATATTTTTTAGGCGTAGCCTTTCGAAAAGTTATATGATACTTATGAAAATAAGATAATAGCTAAAATTTAATTCATTTTGCCGTGAGGCATAGGATTGTATAAATTTTAGTTTTAGTATTTTGGCTGGCTATCGCCAATAAAAGATTTAAGTTAAGCCAAAAATTACGGCACTTCTGCCGCAATTTATGCTTAGTATGTATTAAACTAATTTATCTAGTACAACTATATTGCACCATGCGTTGATAATATTTTAACATTGTTTTATACTATAGTATATTTAACTTTATCTCCAACATTAAAATTATCTAAAGTATTTATAACTTGGACTTTAAGAATTTGTTCATCCTTTGTCTTAATAGAATATATTGAGTTAGATCCTAAAAACTGCTTTTTTATAATTTCAGCATTCTGTTTTTCCTCATTTCTGTGAATAATGATTTTCTCAGGTCTTACAAACTTTATACTTCCATCTTGAAGCTTCAGCCTATTTAATGTTCCAATAAAGCTTGCTACAAAATCTGTTTTAGGATTATTATACAAATCCTCCGGAGTTCCTATTTGCTCTATCTTTCCCTCATTCATAACTGCAATTTTATCTGATATACTTAAAGCTTCTTCTTGGTCGTGAGTTACAAAAATCATTGTAATTTTAAATTTTTCATTTATCTCTTTTATCTCATCTCTCATTTTTAATCTAAGTTTAGCATCTAAATTACTTAGTGGTTCGTCTAAAAGAAGAACTTTAGGTTTTAAAATCAAAGCTCTTGCTAAGGCAACTCTCTGCTGCTGGCCACCACTTAATTTACTCACACTACTTTTTTTATAATCATCTAGTCCAACTAAATGAAGGTATTTCTCACCCATACTTAGAGCTTCTTTCTTTTTATAACCCTGAAACTTCAATCCATAAATTACATTCTGCATAACATTCATATTAGGAAATAATGCATACGACTGAAAAACCGTTGCCACTGGTCTTTCCTGTGACTCTAAATTAGTTATATCATTACCATCTAGTATTATATTCCCACCATCTGGCTTTAAAAATCCACCAATCATCCTTAGTGTAGTTGTTTTACCACAACCACTAGAACCTAAAAAGCAAACCATTTCACCCTTTTCTACATTCATATTCAAATCATTAACCACATTTAAATCATTAAAACTCTTTACTAAATTTTTTAATTGTAGAAACATTTTTCCCTCCTAAAACCCACTTGGAAAACAGTAAATTAATAGCTAAAGTAATTAATATTATTATGCATGCAATAACAGCACCCAGTCCGTATTCTCCGCTTTGAATAGCATCAAACATCTCAACTGTAGCAACCTTTTGTCCTGGATATATTAAAAATATAATAGAACCTATAGTAGTCATAGTAGCAGTAAAATTATTTATAAATCCCATTAAAAATGCTGGTTTTAGAGATGGTATTATAATATCTTTAAGTATAAAGAAGTTTGATGCACCACAATCTTTTCCTGCATACTCAACTTCCCTATCTATATATGAAACCACTGCACTGCTTACTTTAGTAGTCATAGGTAACTGCTTAAATATACAATTCAATATAACTATAGCAGCAGTTCCAGTAAGTTTCATTGGATAATCATTAAATGCTAAAATGTATCCAATACCGAAAAATGTTCCTGGAATAATATAAGGAAGTGTTGCAATAAAGTCAACTTGCTTCATACCTAATATCTTTCTTCTTTCAGTATAATAAGCTGTAAGCATTCCTATAAAGCTTCCAATAATTCCAGCAATAGTAGAATATATTATGCTTCTTATAAAACTTTTACTGCTATAATTTTTTAATTTAATTATATTATCTAAAGAAAAATACATTTTTCCTTTTCTATATACAGTTATTGCAGAAATAAAAATAGATATATATTGAAGAACCATTATAAAGATAAACGTGTATGTTATAAATTTTATTAAGGCCCCTAGGAATCCATTAAACTTTAGCTTCATTTCTCTCGAACTTGCCTTTTGAGCTCCCCCTAAAGTAGAATTATTTTTTTTCATATAAAATCTATATGCTATAAAAGCTATAATACATGGAATAATCAAAAGCATATTCATTGCCGCAGCCTTAGGAAGATTGCTATTTGCTATTATTTCAATATATATTTGAGTTGCAATAACATTAAAAGAACCACCAATTATCATAGGCGTACCAAAATCTGAAAAGCATCGTACAAAAGTCAACAGGGATGCTACTATAATTCCTGGAATCATCATTGGAATCACTACTTTTCTAATAGTGTAATTTACACTAGCTCCACTGTCTAATGAAGCTTCAATTATACTCTTATCTATACCACTTATAACTCCAGATAGTATTATGGCGTTTAGAGATACATGACTTAATGTCTGCATTGCCACTATTCCATACCATCCATAAGTATTTAATGTAAGTTTTAAAATATTATGAGTTATAAATCCTCTTCTTCCAAATAAATTAATATATGCTAATGAAGATACAAAAGGTGGAGATATCATAGTAATCATTAATATAATAAAAAGAATTTTTTTAATTTTACTTTCAGAAAAACTAATGTATACAGCCACATATATAGAAATAATTATAGAAAATAATGTAGATAAAGAAGCAACAAAAATTCCATTAGTTATAAGTTTTTTATTTTCTTTTAAAATCTCCTTATAAAAATTAAAAGAAAATCCTCCGTCATGATAAATACTTTGCTTTGCTACAGATAAAATTGGCCAAAAGATAAATATCAAAATTGATAAAATCAATATTAATATAATCAATAAGTCAAAAAAATTATAAAGATGGGTATCTAGAAATTTAGATACCCTTTTCTTGTTTTTCATTATTTATTTCCTGTTAAATCAGCCCATTTAGCCAATATATTTTTTCTATTTTTCCCATATTCAGCGAAGTTTTCTTCAAATAATTTATCTTTTGGAACTTTTATATCATAACCTTTTACACCTGGTTTAGAAGAAGTTGCTCCATCTTTGCCTTCATGTTTTGCTAAGAATTCCATATTATCCTTTTTGAAAATCCAATCTAAAAATGCCTTTGCAGCATCTACATTGCTTGCATTTTTAAATATACCAACGCCCTCAGGTATCCATGGAAGCCCATCTTCTGGATAAACAATTTCTACATTATGCTGATCTTTTAAATCAGTTATTGATTTATCTATGTAAGTTATCCCTATTGCAGCTTCTCCTGCCACAGTCTTCACTTGTGGGTCTTTTCCTCTTTTTGAATATGCTGTAATGTTTTCGTTTAACTTTTTAAAATATTCCCATCCTTTTTCTTCACCCATGTTTTCAAGAAGTCCACATAGTACCCCATAGTTTGTTCCAGATATTGCAGGGTTGGACATTAAAACTTCGCCCTTATATTCAGGCTTTGTTAAATCCTGCCAAGTTTTTGGCATTTGTAAATTCTTTTCCTTAAGCACATCCTTGTTAACTATAAATCCTACAATAGTTATTCCTTTTGAAACCCAATATCCTTCCTTATCTTTATACTTATCAGGTATGTCCTTAAATTCAGGAGAAACATATTTTTCAAGAAGCCCATCTTTCTTAGCTTGTATAAAAGCATCAATTCCGCCTCCAAACCATAGATCAGCCATAGGCTTTCCGCCTTCAGCCTTTATTCTTGATATTGCCTCACCAGAGGACATAGATAAAGTTTCTACTTTTATTCCAGTTTCCTTTGTAAACTTTTCAAACACCTCTTTATATTCACTAGTAGCTATAGCTTTTAATGTTGTTCCTTTTAAATCTTTTGTTGAAGTCTTTGTTGAATCTTTTTGGCTATCCTTTGTACTTTTCTTGCTTGAACAAGCAGAAAGTCCTAAAACTAGAACCAACGAAAGTGCAACTGACATTATTTTCTTAAGTTTCTTCATTATTTACCCTCCATTATGACAAATAATCTAAATTTTCCACAATTATTATCACATAGTACTACTCTTATATCAAATTTGTTTTATGAATAGATAATTCATTTTGTATTGATATTTTCAATAAGCATTTAATATAAACAAGATTTGAATTAAAATTTATAGCATAAATATAAATAATGAATTTACATATTATTCATTGAAAATATAGTATAGCAGGGTACTTACCACCTTGCACATAAGATATTAATGGAGGATTTTATATATGATTATTGACACACATATACATGAAAAAAAATATTCCCCTGATAGCAAATTCTCTCTTGAAGAAGCTGTTAATGTTGCAAAAAAAATCGGATTAGATGGAATATGTATAACAGATCACGACAACAATAAAATAAAACAGGAAGCATTAGACTATGGAAAAAAGAATGATTTTTTAATAATAGTTGGAGCTGAAATACTTACTTTTGAAGGTGACATATTAGTTTTTGGAGTGGGCAACCTACCAGAAGAAATGATTCATGCCGAAGAACTTTTAAACATTGTAAAAAAACATAATGGAGCAGCTATAAGTGCACATCCTTTTAGAACCAACAACAGGGGTCTTAAGGATCATATAAGAGTGGTAAAAGATTTACTTTCAGGAGTAGAAGTTTTTAACGGCAGTACAACACCACACCATAATTTATATTCCTATGCTCTTGCCACAGAACTAAACCTACCACTTTTCGGTGCTAGTGATGCCCATGTTACTGAAAACATTGGAAAATATGCCACAGTATTTAATGGTACCATAAGAGATGAAAAAGATTTTATAGAAGCTATTAAGTCAAAAAATACTTGTCCTGCTATTTTAAAAAATGGGAAATATGAAGAAATAAATATTTACGACACCTTAGTAAAATAAGCATAAGTTTTAAGTAAAAAATGAGCAATATATAAGGAGACTATATAAATTCCATTTATGAAATTCACATAGCCTCCTTCATCTAGAAATTATATAAGTTATATAATAATTATCCCATAAAAAGTATTAAATTACTTAATTATGAAATTCATCTGTAATGACTTGCATAAGAAGCAAAGGAACTATTTAAATTTAATTTAAGAAATTCTTCTTTTAGACAGATAAAATTATCGCTAGCCTGACAAGGACGCCAGGCTAGGGAACCTGAAGCAGGACGTCGAATGTGAGCGTTAGATAATTTACATACTAGACTATTATATTCCCTTTAAGGCAATAATCTAGTTCTATCTCTAGGAAATAGAGATGCCTCTCTTACATTCTTTAATCCTAATATCTGAGAAGTTAATCTTTCTAGTCCTATAGCAAGTCCTCCATGCGGTGGCATTCCATATTTGAAAACCTCCATATATGTGGTAAAATTCTCTGGATTTAAGCCCTTATATATCATATTTTCCGCCAACATTGAATAATCATGTATTCTCTGTCCACCAGTTGTAATCTCTAATCCTCTAAATAAAAGGTCAAAGGAATAAGTGAATTTTTCACCCTTAGGCATGGTATACATTGGTCTTTTCTTTCTTGGATAATCCGTTATAAATAAAAATTCTGACCCCATCTTTTCCTCAGCATATTTGCATATGAGCTTTTCTCCCTCTGGATCTAAATCTCCTTCATTACACTCTTTGCCATACTCAGTTTTTAATAAATTTATAGCTTCTGAGAAAGTAATACTTGGTATTTTCTCGCTTATTTGTGGTAATTGAATTTCTAAAAATTCTAGTAATTTTCCACATTCATTCTTTAATTTATAAAGAATATGTTTTAAAATATTCGTTTCAATGTCCATTACATCTCTCTCATTTTCTATAAATCCCATTTCTAAGTCCATGCTAATATATTCATTTAAATGTCTACTGGTATTGTGCTCCTCAGCTCTATATACATGAGCTATTTCAAAAACTCTTTCATAGCCTGCACCTACCATCATTTGTTTATAAAATTGGGGGCTTTGAGCAAGAAAAGCTTCTCTTTCAAAATATTTCACCTTAAAAATAGCTGTACCACCTTCTGCCCCCTCTGAAACTATTTTAGGGGTAAAGATTTCTGTAAAATCTTCATTTAATAAAAATTCTCTAAATCCCTGAGCAATAACTCCCTGAATCTTAAATATACTATTGATTTTCTGCTGCCTTAAACTCAAAACTCTATGATCTAGAAGTGTATCTAAATTTGCATTTACATCTTCCTTATTTACTTCTAAAGGAAGCTCATCTTCTACTTTTGATATAATATTTAAAGAACTTACTTGTATTTCTATATTACTTATTTTATTTTTACTCTCCACAACATTACCTACTATTTCTACCACCGATTCTAATTTAACATGATTTAATTTAATACTGCTATCCAAAACACATTGAACCAAGCCAGTTCTATCTCTTATTATTAAAAAAGATACCTTGCTTAATTTTCTAATTTTGTATACCCAGCCCTTAATAGAAACTTGACTATTTACTTGATTACTTAAATTTTTAATTAATATACGCTGCATAATTACACCTCTTCCTTAAAATTTTATTATGCAGCACTGCGCAGTGCTTGATTTCAAAAAATAAAAAACCCACTCCAATTAGGAGTGAGTGTATTCCCACGGTACCATCCTTTTTAACTTCAAATTTGAAGTTCACTTGGATTCATATAACGGTGAAAACCGATTTACCCTAATAACATCAGCTTTCAGGCAAATATCTCCAGGATGTCCTTCGAACATCTAATTTCCTGCCAGGCTCTCACCATTCCTGACTCGCTGAGAGTACTTTTAAAATGTCTACTCTTCCCTTCAAAGAATTTAATTATTGTCATTCATTATATTATGAATCTTTACAATTGTCAATAACTTTATAAACATTATCTGCAATAGAAATTTAATGGTTTCTTCTATTACTTTTAAGAAGGAACTAACGGGAAAAGCAAATTTAATATTTCCTGCTGAAAAAATACGTACTTTTATAAGCCTTTGTTTAAATGAAGAAGAAAATAGCAATGGCAATATGGATTTCACTGATATAGATCTAGACGTTATGAAAGAAATAGGAAATATAGTTTTAAATTCCGTTATTGGAGAGATAGGAAATTATTTAACTATTGGCTTAGACTACACTTTACCAGAAGTAAAATTATTTAATAAAATAGATTTTAAAAAAGATATAGAAAGTAACGAATACGCATATATATTAATGCTATATATAACCTTTAACATAGATGGAACAGAAGTAGAGGGTGCTATAATAATTGACTTAACTATGAAATCCTTAAATAATCTAATAAGTAAAATAGATAAGATAGAAGACGAATTATATGGATAAGATATTATATGACACTTTAAATGATATTAATGAAGCTATAATTCTTTTAGATGAGAATTTTAACATAGCGCTATGGAATAGTTATATGGAACATGTAACTGGCATTACAAAAGAAGCTGCCCTATACCATAATATATATGATTTTTTACCAAATCTAGATAAAAATTATTTTAGAAAATCATTAAAACAAGTACTAAATGATGGATATAAAATGTTTTTTTCTGCAGCAATGCATAAAGAAATAATAATCAATGGACACTATTTGAATTTGAAAATAAGTCGCTTACAAACAGATTATTCGAAACTCCTACTTCTTGAATTTACTAATGTAACGAATCAATTTATACGGATTAATCAGCTAAAAAACTACATTAATCAATTGTCTTCATTAAATAAAAAATTGAAGTACAAAGAAGTCCAAATAAAAAAACTAGCTTACTATGACAAGTTAACCAATGTACCAAATAGAACGTTATTTTATAAAATTGTTGAAAAATTCCTAATTAATGCTGATAGAACTAAAAGTTTGCTAGCACTAATGTTTGTAGATGTAGATAATTTTAAATTCATAAATGATACCTATGGGCATAAATCAGGAGATAATATTTTAATTAGTGTGGCCAATTCATTAAATAATTGTACTAGAAAAGGAGACATTGTAGCTCGGTTTGGTGGAGATGAATTTCTAATTTTACTACCAAATATAAAAAATCCTAATGATTACAAAGTTATAGTATCTAGAATTCTGAATGAAAGAAACAAGCCTATTTACTGCAATGGAGAAAAAATAAAAGTTTCCCTTAGCATAGGTGTAAGTCTTTATCCATTTGATGGGAAGAGCCTTGATGAATTGATATCAAATGCAGATAAATCTATGTATATCGTTAAAAATAATGGGGGAAATAATTTTACATTATATAATCATAATATGTGCGAATTTACTCTTTTAATGCTATAATGATTTCTCCTTGAACTATCACAAAAATATTTTCAATAATTTCATAAATAAGCAGTGAAATTTTTATAAATTTTAATAAAATTTTTAGAAGGGAGTCTTTTTTATGAGTTTAAAAAGTTTATATGAAAGTGGCATAGAGTACAATGATTTTTTAAATAGTAAAGACGTGGACACAAAGGACAAAGTTTTAGACATATACAATAATATAGAAATAGGAAAAGACCTAGAAGATAAAATAAAAGCTGTAGATAAAGAAGTTGACATAATTGCTTTTGCAGAAATATGGTGCCCTGATTGTATGCTAAATGTACCTGCTCTAGAAAAAATCCATATATTAAATCCTAAGATTAATTTCAAAGTAGTTTCAAGAGAAGGAAATGAAAAATATTTAGATGACTATGCAATAGATGGAAAACCTCGAATACCTACTTTTATAATTACAGACAAAACTCAAAAGGTTTTAGGTGCTTTTATAGAAAGACCAGAAATAGTTAGAAAAGTAGAGAATAGCGGAAACCAAGTAGATGTAATAGTTACAAAAAAGAAATATAGAAAGGGAGAATTTATACCTCATACTATTACGGATGTTTTAAATATAATATCTAATAAGGATATCTAACAAAAGGGCTGTAGCACTAAAAATAAATACTACAATGTATTGTTTTGCAAGTTTAAATCTGTAAAACAGTACATTGTATGTAAATTTCTTAATGCTACAGCTCCTTTATAATTATTTACATATTCACAGTACTAATAGGTGAGCCACAAAATTCACATTCCCCTACAGAACCTTTTAAAATCTTATTCTTCGCTCCACAGCCTTTGCAAGTTACTACTACCACTTGTACATTAGGATTAAATTTAACACTTGCTTCTTTATTATAGTCCTGCTTTCGTTTATGTACTATAATAATTTCCCTTTTAGATTCGTTAATATATGCATTAAAAAAATATTCTTTATCTATCATATTTTGAAGATCACTTTTAACTACATCATAAGGCAAATCCATTGCAGCAGCTATGTTATCTATAGATGTAATGTTCTGATTTACTACTATAGCTATATATTTTTTAAATTTTTGAGCCTTTTTCTTATTTCTTCTACTTACAACAATTAATGCAATTCCACCACCTACAAATAATAATAAACCAGAAAACACCTGTCCTACGGTCATTGTAGAATCTCCAATACTTCCTATAGTATAAAAAATCCCTAGTACCAATAAAATGCAACCAATAATTCCCAAAGTACGTCCTGAATTAAATAAAGCTTTTTTATCTAAATCTATTTTTTTTCACGCTAATGCACCTCTCTTTATGATAAGTTTACAAGTTATATTTGAATTCTTAATTTTCTTCATAAAATATTCATATCTACAAATTATTATTCTACATAAATCTACTTTTTCCTTCGCTTCCATGATTTTTATTAAATAAAGTTCTTTACCCTAAAGATACTTTCATAAATTCACTAGGTGAATATCCTGTGTGCTTTTTAAAAACATGTGAGAAGTATCTATAGTCTGTATAACCAACCTTAGAGGCCACATCTGCTATCTTTGCCTCAGGCTCCGTTAGGTATTCCATAGCTTTACTTACCCTCAGTTTTGTTAAGTACTCTACAAAGCTTACTCCCATTACCTTTTTAATCTTTCTACTTAAATAGCTTTCGCTTAAGTAGACTTTTGTAGCTACGTCATTTAAACAAATATTCTCATTATAGTGCTCTGTCATATAATCCAGCGCATCCTTTATTCCAGACTCAACTATTTGCACTTTAACTTCTTTTATAGCATATAATATTTCAAATATTAAGTGCTCAGCCCATGTATATAATTCTTCAATGGTGTTAAGTTCTGTAGTTTTCTTGTAAACATTAAAGTTTTCTCCTACTATATCTGACATGTTAATATTAAAATCCTTAAGAATATCTAGCGCCTTTAAAATTAAATTAATACTAATTTGTTTTATAGTATCATCGCTTATTTTATTGCACTTGAATATATCATAATAAATATATTTTAATCCACCTCTAACTCTCTTTTTATCACAAGCCTTAATACTTAATATAAGTTCTCTTTCTTTTTGATGTAAATCATTCCATTCTAATTTTTCTTCATCACATACTTCTTTACCTATGTCTTTAAAATAAGTTATACTGCCCTTACCACTATATAATCTATTTTTTAGAGCTCTTTTCCCTTGACTATATATATCCTGTATGCTTTCCAAATTCATTATACCAGAAACGCCCATACTTATAGTTATATTACATTTAGATTTTACAATGCTTTGAATATTTTTCAGTTTATTCTCGATTTCTTTTTCACAACTAATATTATTACAGCATAATACCAAAGCTAACTTATCCTCATGACATTCAATAACATAGTGTTCCTCTAGAAAAGACTTATTTATTGCATCTCTAATTATCTGATTCTCCTCATAAATTAACTTCATATTATCCATTTCTAATATATTTTCATAATTATCATTTTGAATAGAAACAATCATAAGTTTTTCTAAAGATATATTATGCCTTCTTATTTCTTCATAAATATTTTCATAACTTCTCAGCTTTCCCCGCATCATATCTAATAACATTTTTTCTTGAGTTATAGATACGCTTTCTTTGGTTTTTATACATTCATTAGCTGCTTTTTCTATAGCATTCAAAAACTCTCCTTCATCTATAGGTTTTAATAAAAAATCTATAGCATTTACCTTAACGGCTCCTATTGCATAGTTTAAATCATCATATCCGGTAATTATGATGAACTTACTATTAGGTAAAATTTTTATAATCTCCCTAGCCATTTCCAGTCCATTCATTTCCGGCATATTAATATCCGTTATAATTAAATCTGGTTTTTCCAGCTTTGCTAGTTCTATTGCCTGAAACGCATCCTCTGCTTCACCTACTATCTTACATCCATATTTATTCCAATCAACAGTTTTTTTCATACCTTCTCTAGCTAAATACTCATCATCTACCACTATGACTTTAACCAAAATCACCGTCCTCCTCTAAACACTAAATTTATAAAAAGTCTACTACAATTACTTTTCCAATGTAACTTCAGTTTAAATTATCTTCGTTCTTTTGCTATTTATTGTTTATTAATGCCACACATATATTTTCTCTATCAATATTAAATTACCAACTATGCATTACTCCATTCTTTAATGCATTAACGCATACACTGATAGTGACAAAGGCTCGTGCAACTAGAACTACCTTATGCTTTTATAATCCACCAGGTATATTGATTCTAGATATAGTGAATCCTTCTTCACTAAATAATTTTACCCCATACTCATCTCCATAATGAAGTTTTATTCTATTATCCACATTACTTAAACCTATTTTCTCTCCTGAACTGTTACTATTTCCCACTCCAATGCCATCATCTATTACATCAATATAAACTATATTGTTCTCTAAATAACCTTTTATAATAAGATTTCCCGTGCCTCTCTTTTGTTCTAATCCGTGAGTTATTGCATTTTCTACTAACGGTTGAATTAAAAGCCTAAGAATATTTTGTTTATAAACCTCCGGTTCCACCTTTACGAATACCTGAAATTTATCTCTATACCTAATTTTTTGTATGGTTAAATAGTTATTCACCTGCTGCAACTCTTCCTCTACCGTTACTATATCACCTTTTTTACTAATACTGTATCTTAAAAATTTTCCTAAGCTTGTAACCATAGTGCTTACTCCTTGTAAGTCATCAAGCTTTGCCATCCAATTAATTGACTCCAATGTGTTGTATAAAAAGTGAGGGTTTACTTGAGCTTTAAGTGCTTTAAATTCTGCTTCTTTCAGTAAATATTGTTTTACATAAACCTCTTCTATTAATCTGTTAATTTCTTTAAGCATATTATTAAAACTATTACCCATATGTGCAATTTCATCATTTGTATTAATAGAGAAATTTACGTTTCTATCTCCTTTTTCAACTCTATCCATCAAATTTGCCAGCTCATTTATTGGTTTATAAATATTTTTAGACAACACTAAAGAAGCCATTACAGCTAATATAGCAAATAAAATAAGTAATAACATAAATGTAATTATAATAACTCTTTTATCTTTATATAATTGTTTTTGAGGAATTATTTCCACTATCTTAAGTCCTGTATCACTTAAAGTTGTAAAATAAGCTGTATATTTTTTATTTTCTATGTTGCATGAAAATTTTCCCTTAGTATTCTTTAATATATCACTCAAGTATTCTTCATAAAAATAAAATCCTGTTTTATTTTTATTTATTTTATCCGTAATTATTTTACCATTTCTGTCCAACACAAAAATATTATTGTCCTTATATACCTTTAAATATTTAAAAATATCATTAAAGTAATCATCATATAAATCAACTATTACATATCCTATTTTTTGTCCATTTTCTACATCTTTTATTTCTTTTCCTATAGCCATTACAATGTCTTTTCTCTCTTTTTCATCTATTCTTCTATGTATATACAAAAGCTTCTCATTTTCTCTTTTATCAATGGATTTAAAAAATTCACTGTTTAAATCTTCATATATAGGTGGATAATAGTCCGTAGTACTAAAATGACTATATTTACTCATTCCTGTTATATATATAGGCACATCCCTTTTTTGTGTAGCTAATACACCGCTAGTTATTCTGTATATTTTTTGAATATCTAAAAATTTTTCTTCATAATTATTATAATCTTTTTTCTTTAAAATTTCCTTTACTTCTTTATTTTCTGATATGTAATCACTGATACTTATAAAACTCCCTAAAGATGAATCTATAAGCCTACTGACTACCTCTAAGTTTTCTTTTACTGAAATATCTAATCTACTATTAATTGACTTACTAGTATTATAATAAGAAAAAATCGTCATACTCAAAAGTGGTAATATTCCTACTAATAAAAAGCCTCTAAATAGCTTATCCTTAAAACTGCGATTTTTCCATAATACACCAAAAGTTTTCTTAAATCTATATATACATTTGTTCCTATTTAAAATGTTAGATATACATCTATTTCTAAACCAAAGTTTGTTTTTAAATGAAAATTTCTTTTTCATAAAAATCCCCTTAAAAAATCATAATGTATTTACTACAACTTAATTATTGTTGTAAACAAAGTTTATTAACTAAATGCCTTCACATTTTTAAAATAGATAGTAAAATTTAATATAGCTCAATTGTAACACAATTGAGCTATATAGATTAAAGTTATTAAATTATTTTTTTAAATACTTTACTTTTCTATTAAACAATTAATATGATTAACCCACAAAAGGTACAATTTAGTGGAATTATGAAATTTCTCCTCCATGACTTGCATAAAAGCTCGGAACAATAAATTCAATTTAAATAGTTCCTTTGCTTCTTATGCAACTCATTCCAGAGAAATTTCATAATTCAAGTAATTTAATACTTTTTGTGGGATAATCATTAATATATATTTACTCAATTAAATTAACCTTTTCCACACCCTCATAAACAGATAATTCTTGAATGATTTTACTTTTTTTTATATATCTAGGTACCAATATTGTATAAAGACTAGTTTTATAAGGGCTCTCCTCATCATCTTCTAAAGAAAATTCAATATTTTGCACTTTAATATTTCTAGTCTCAAAATATCCTTCAACAATATTTATTAGCTGTTTTTTATCATTATATTGAAGTTCTATTTTAACTAAATTTCCTTTTTCCATAAATCTGGCCTCAACTCTTTTAAGTGCAGCTAATACCATAAAAACAGCAGCTGTTGATAATAAGGTTAAAGTATAGTATCCCAGTCCCACAGCCAAACCAATACATGCTACCACCCAAAGACTTGCAGCAGTGGTAAGCCCTTTTACAGAACCTTTTTCATGAATTATAGTACCTGCACCTAGAAAACCTATGCCACTTATAACTTGTGCTCCGAGCCGCCCAATATCAGCCTTTAAAGCAGATTGTAACTGTGGATGTGCTAATATTAATCTAGTAGTTTCTTCCACTGAATATAATTGAATCATAGAAATTACCGCAGCACCTACACAAACTAAAATGTGGGTTCTAAATCCTGCTGGTCTATTTTTAAATTCTCTTTCGTATCCAATTAATCCGCCTACTATAACTGCAAGAAAAATCCTTAAAACCACCTCATGAATTAGCATATAACCTTAGTTGCCAATAATCCATAAAATAAACATCATTTAATTCACCCTTCAATGTCTCTTATTTGTGATGTTTTATAGATTTATCGCAACAGCTCACCTCCCACCATTAAATGTCACATATTAAGATAATTTATAAAATGATTAACCCACAATAAGGTATAATTCAGATAATGTAATACTTTTTGTGGGATAATCATAAAATATACTTTTTAAGATTATAATTCTTACTTTTTATTATAAATAATATCTAAGAAAACAGTTATTTCATAAATAAGAAAAGTAAAATATATACTCTAGTTCTTAATATAAACAAATAAGGTCCATAAGACCTTATTCTTTTTAGCATCTAAATACCTAAACATAACCATACAATAATAATTTTCAATTATTTATTAATTCAACTTTCGTAGTTATAAAATAAAAATATACAATTTAAAATGAAGAATAAAACTCTTTTAGAAATTAACTATAATGGGAATTCATAGATAAGTAATAGATAATAGGTAATAACTAATAGCTAAGAAGTAAGAGTTAAGGATAAAACTCAAGGAGTTTTTATAATTAATTTGTAAGTAATAGTTGTGCTGAAAATTCAGCCTTGCTCGATTTTTTCAATAGCTCTTACTTTTTACTTCTTACTTCTTACTTCTTACTTTTTACTTCTTACCAACATTATATTATATGAGCATTATATGGTGAGAAACTTATTTTTACATTCTCTCCCTCATTGAAAATTTCTTTCGCTTGAGGGTTATTATGTTGAATTTTGACTTCCGCTTCTCCAACTTTAACCACATAATCTTGATAAGCTCCCATAAATGTTGATAACATAACCTTTCCTTCTAAAAATCCTTCTCTGCCTATTTCCACAGCTTCTGGTCTTAAAACTAATTTACAAGTACTACCTGCTTTCTTATCTCCCTTATAAGGTATACTCATTTTTTTGCCGTAAATTGACACTTCAGCTATACTATTCTCTACACTATCTATTGTACCACTTATAAAGTTTGCTGTACCAATGAAATCTGCAACAAATTCTGTTTTTGGTGTGTAATAAATCTCTTTAGGAGTTCCAACCTGCTCAATTATTCCCTTATTCATAATAATAATCCTATCAGATAAGCTCATAGCTTCTGACTGGTCATGTGTTACATAAATCGCAGTAATTCCTACCTTTTGTTGTATTTTTCTAATTTCTGTTCTCATATATACTCTAAGCTTTGCATCAAGGTTTGAAAGAGGTTCATCAAATAGTAATACTCCCGGTTCCATAACCAGTGCACGAGCTAGCGCAACTCTTTGCTGTTGTCCTCCAGATAATTGATTTGGATATCTATTTTCCATTCCCTTTAATCCAACTAGTTCTATAATATTATCCACTCTTGTCTTTACTTCATCTTTACTTATTTTCTTTAATTTTAAACCATAAGCAATATTATCATAAATATTGTAATGAGGGAAAAGAGCATAGCTTTGAAAAACCATAGCACTATCTCTTTTATCCGGTGGAAGATCATTTATCTTATCTCCTCCTAGATAAATCTCCCCCATGGTTGGAATTTCAAATCCTGCTATCATTCTTAATGTAGTAGTTTTACCACATCCAGATGGTCCAAGTAAAGTTACAAATTCTCCCGGTTTAATATCCACTGATATATTATCCACTGCTTTAAATTCATTATTATTAGCACCAATATATATTTTGCTTAATTTTTTTATATTAACTCCTTTAGATCTTTTTTCCATAGTATACTCCTCCATTTCACTATCTATGCTTCAAAACTAATAGATTAATCTAACTATAATTGTAAAGCACCTAGATTATAACTATAATTGTAATCTTTACTTAACCTGTACCGTGCTATTTTGATTAATACATTTATATCTGCTCTTTGCTTACTCCCATTTTGCTTAGTGCAAAATACATTATAGAAACAGCAATATAAACAATTATAATAAGTAAAGTAGAATATGCTGCAGCTACACCAAACCTACCAGCGTCCACCTGTGAAAGTATATTTACAGTAAGTAGACTATATCTTGCTGAAACTAAAAATATTACCGCACTTACTGCAGTCATACTTCTTACAAAACTATAAACAAGTCCTGAAAAAAATGCTGGCTTTATAAGTGGTAATGTTACAGAACTAAATACCTTAGTTGTATCTGCTCCTAAATCCGAAGCTGCCTCTTCTATAGCAGGATCTATTTGTTGAAGAGCCGCTACTCCTGATCTTACTCCCACTGGCAAACTTCTCATAACGAAAGCTATTATTATTATTGTCCCAGTTCCAGTTAATAACAATGGTTTAGTATTATAGGCTAAAACATACCCTATACCTATAACAGTTCCAGGTACCGCCATGGCTAATAAAGATGAAAATTCAACAAAACCACGTCCATAGAATTTTTTTCTAACAATTAAAAATGCAACAATCATAGCAAGTATTCCTGTAATTGGTGTTGCAATAGCAGATAATAAAGTAGTATCTATTAATGGTTTAATTCCAAGTTCAAAGACATATTTAAAATGTTTAAGGGTTAATGTATAATCCATTCCCCATATGTTAAATAGTCCACCTAAAGGTATTAGTCCGTAGAATATTAATACAAAAATAGTCACTATTAAGCAAAATGCATCTATAGGATATACTATTTTCTTCTCGTCAATTAAATCTCTTCCTCTTGATGCTTTTCCAGTAACTGTTATATAAGATTTTCTCTCTATCCAATATTTTTCAATAACAAAAAGTAATATGGTAAGAACTAATAAAATAACTGCTATAGTAGCTCCCCCTTGCATATCATAATTACCTATAGCCTGCAAATATATCTGTGTTGCCAATGTAGAAAAGTTTCCTCCAATAACCATTGGGTTTGAAAAATCTGCCACAGTTTCTATAAATGTTAATAAAAATGCATTAGCAAGTCCTGGTGCCATAAGCGGTAATGTAACAGTAGTAAAAGTCTTCCATCTCGATGCACCCATATTTCTCGCTGCTTCTTCTAATGAAGGGTCAATATGTTTTAAAAGTCCTGTCAACAAAAGATATGCTACTGGGAAAAATGTCATAGTCTGTACAATAACTAAACCCTTTAGCCCGTATATATTTGCATCCGAAATATGAAGTAACTTATGAGTTATAAATCCTCTTTGTCCAAAAAGCATAATTGCTGATAATGCAAGTACAAAAGGTGGTGATATAATAGGAAGTATAGATACAATATTAAATAATTTTTTAAATCTTGTTTTTATGTATGAATCTGCATATGCAAATATAAATCCAATTAAAGTAGATAATCCTCCAACAATAAATCCTAACATTAATGTATTTTTTAATGTATTTCTAAAATCAATACTTTTAATAGTTTCAGAGTATGCGCTTAATGTAAAACCATCTCTACTTATAAAACTCTCTTTAAGTACTGCAAATAATGGATATAGAATAAATATTAACAATATTGCTATTACAAAAATTATTGTAACTAAAAGCATTGGATCTCTCCATATTTTTTTCATATCCGTTACATCACTTTTCATTTTATTCTTATACTTATTGAATGCCATTAAACATTCTCCTTTCCTGTATAAAACATGTACACTTACCTTAAGCGAAATTAGTAAATATATTAAATACTTTTCATTTGATTATCCCACAAAAAGCATTATATTACCTGAATTATGAAATTTCTCTGGAATGACTTGCATAAGAAGCAAAGGAACTGTTTAAATTTAATTTTAGAAATTCTTCTTTTAGACAGATAAAATTATCGTAAACCTGGCAAGGACGCCAGACTAGCGAACCTGAGGCAGGACGCTGAATGTGAGCGTTAGATAATTTTATATGGCTAAAAGATTAGAATTTCTTAAATTAAATTTATTGTTCCGAGCTCTTATGCAAGTCATGGAGGAGAAATTTCATTAATATTTTAATAAATAACTCGTCAGTATCATAAAATTCAGCTACTAACGAGTTTTCTATTATTGCCTAATTTTGTTCTATTTCTAAATATTATTTATTTGTTAATTTGTGCCATTCATCTACTAATTTCTTTCTATTCTTTCCTGCAAACTCCATGTCATAATCAATTAATTTAGTATCTTTTAATTGTTCAGCTTCTTTAGGTGGTTGAGCATTCTTATTTGTTAAGAATTGGAATGAACCGTAGTTTTGTCCCATTTCCTGTACTTCTTTCTTTAAACACCAATCTACAAACTTCTTAGCTGCTTCCATATCTGGGGCATTTTTTATTATAGATACAGCACCTACTTCATACCCAGTACCTTCTGAAGGAGCTGATAGAACTATATCAGAATATCCTTGTTTTTGATATTTAATTCCATCATGTAAGAAACAAATACCAACCATAGTTTCTCCTGTACCTGCCATTTGAGCTGGAGCAGATCCTGTTTTAGGATATTGTCTTACTTGTCCATCTAACTTTTTAGCATATTCCATAGCCTTCTCTTCGCCCATTAACTGAACTAAAGTTGAAAGCATAGCGTAAGCTGTACCTGATGAAGCTGGATTAGCCACAACTATTTGTCCCTTATATTCAGGTTTTAATAGATCTTCCCAAGATTTTGGTACTTGAGCATTTTTTTCTTTTAATAATTTAGAATTACACACAAATCCTAAATATCCATTATATATTCCTGTCCAATATCCATTTTTATCCTTAAATTTATCTGGTATTTCTTTCGCTGTAGGTGATTCATACTTTTCCAATAGTCCTTGTTCCTTCGCAGCTACAAATGTATCTGCTGGACCACCATACCATACTGAAGCTTTAGGATTTTGTTTTTCAGCATCTATTCTCTTTAATGCTTCTCCTCCACTTAGTCTTATAACAGTAGTTTTAATACCAGACTCTTTTTCAAATTCCTTTGCAACAGCATTTGCATGATCTTCCATAAGTCCTGCATATATTGTCAATGATAGTTGTTTATCTCCTTTTTTAGTAGCTTCACTTTTGCCACAACCAACTAGAGTGCTTCCAAGCATAACCGTTCCCAAAGCCAAAGCCAATAATCTTTTTTTAATCATATTAATCCTCCCAATCCATTTTCTTTATATATTAATAATATCGTTTACAGGTATTATTATAAATTATTTAATACTTCATTAATAAATAATGAACAAAATAAAACACATTTAGGTAAAATTTTTGCACATATTAGAGAAAATAATAAAAAAAGAGGATTAATTGTATTAATAATAAGTTCTTATTACAATTAATTCTCTCTATTAATTAACTAATTTTTAAACATAATATTCAAACCCCAAATTATATAAATAAAAGAAATACAAATATAACTTTTAATGAGCAATTAAAGAGTAGGTAAAAGGTAAGAAGTAAGAGCTCTTGAAAAAATTCAGCAAAGCTGAATTTTCAGCACAACTATTACTAGCTGGTCTTACTTATTCACAAATTAATTATAAAAAACTCCTTGAGTTTTATCCTTAACTCTTACTTCTTAGCTCTTACCTATTACCTACTACTTACCTGCAAATTTCAAATTATAGTTAATTTCTAAAAGAGCTTTATTCTTCATTTTAAATTTTATATTTTTATTTTATGACTGCGAAAGTTGAATTATTAATTTTATCTTTAAATGCGTATAATTTAAGAAGCTTCAAATTGACTCTCATAAAGTTTAGCATAAAATCCTCCTTTTTCTAGAAGCTCACTGTGATTTCCCTGCTCTACAATGTCCCCATTGTTCATAACCAAAATTAAATCTGCATCTCTTATTGTTGATAAACGGTGGGCTATTATAAAGCTAGTGCAGTCATTTGTAAGTGCATCCATGGCCAATTTAATCTGAACTTCTGTACGAGTATCAATAGAGCTAGTAGCTTCATCTAAAATAAGAATTTTAGGTTTCGCAAGAATAGCTCTTGCAATAGTTATTAGCTGTTTTTGACCTTGAGATATGTTAGATGCTTCTTCATTAAGTATCATATTGTACCCATCTGGCAAAGCATGAACAAAACTGTCCACACGAGCTAATTTTGCAGCCTCAACTACTTCTTCATCCGTAGCTTCTACTCTGCCGTACCTTATATTCTCCATGATGCTGCCATTATATAGCCAAGTATCCTGTAAAACCATACCAAACATTGAGCGTAAATCTTTACGTGTAAAATTTCTTATGTCATGACCATCTACCAATATTGCTCCTTGATTCACATCATAAAAGCGCATTAAAAGTTTTACCATAGTAGTTTTACCGGCACCAGTAGGTCCAACTATAGCAACCTTTTGTCCTGGTTTTATATTTGCTGAAAAATCTTTAATGATAATCTTTTCCGGATTGTATCCAAAGTGTACATTTTTAAATTCAACCTGACCTTCAACCTTATTAAGCTTCACAGGATTATTAACTTCTGACACCTCTTCCTCTTCATCTAAAAATTCAAATACACGCTCAGCAGAAGCCGCTGTTTGCTGAAGTATATTGGATATATTAGCAATTTGGGCAATAGGCTGAGTAAATTGACGTACATATTGTATAAATGCTTGAATATCTCCCACTTCTATAGTTCTCTTAATTGCAAGATATCCCCCCAAAATACTCACTGACACATAACCTAAATTACCTACAAAATTCATAAGTGGCATCATGATACTAGTTAGAAATTGAGATTTCCATGCAGCTCCATAAAGCCTATCATTTAACTTGTTAAACTTCTCAACACTCTTCCTTTCACCATTAAAGGCCTTCATTACTACGTGACCACCATACATCTCTTCCACATGTCCATTTACATTTCCTAAATAATCCTGTTGCTGTTTAAAGAATTTTTGAGAATTCTTAACAATAATCATTATGATAATCATAGATACTGGAATTATACCAATAGCCACCAAGCTCATTTGCCAGCTTATAGTAAACATCATAATTAAAACACCAATAACAGTGGTTACAGACGTTATAATCTGTGTTAAACTCTGATTAAGAGTTTGGCTTAAAGTATCTACATCATTAGTAACACGTGATAATACTTCTCCTTGATTTGTATTATCAAAATATTTAAGAGGCATTTTATTAATTTTTTCAGAAATTTCTTTTCTAAAATTGTAACTAACTTTCATTGCAACACTAGTCATTATCCATCCTTGAATATAACTAAGCACTGCACTTAACAAATATAAGCCTATTAGTATAATTATTATTTTTTCTATATAATCGAAATCTATATTACCTATACCTGATATTTTTGCCATAATACCTTCGAAAATCTTTGTAGTAACCTTTCCTAATACCTTAGGTCCAACTATAGAAAAGACTGAGCTGCCTATAGCAAATATCAATACAATTATTATTGAAAATTTATATACACTTAAGTGCTTACCTAATTTTTTCATAGTGCCTTTAAAATCTCTTGCTTTTTCTCCACCTTGCATCATAGCTCCTGGACCATGTCCCATACGCTTAGGTGGACGGCGGTTATGATTTTCTCTTACTTTACTTTTGTTGTCGCTCATGCCAATTCCTCCTTTGAAAGCTGTGATAAAGCAATTTCTTTATACGTTTCACAATTTTCTATAAGTTCTTTATGTGTACCCATGCCGACTATTCTGCCTTCATCTAAAACTATTATCTTTTCCGCATTTTTAATAGTAGCTATACGCTGTGCTACTATTAAAAATGTACTATCACCAGTTTTTTCTTTTAAAGCCTTTCTTAATTCTAAGTCTGTTTTAAAATCCAAAGCAGAAAAGCTATCATCAAATATAGCAATTTCAGGATTTTTTACAATAGCACGAGCTATGGACAATCTTTGCTTTTGACCACCTGACACATTGTTTCCACCTTGAGAAATTTCCATTAAAAGTCCCTGACCCTTTTCTTCTACAAATCCTTTAGCTTGAGCAATTTCTATAGCTCTATTTAATTCCTCCTCTGAGGCATTTTCATTAGCATATCTTAGGTTAGATTCAATATCTCCGCTAAATAATGAACTTTTTTGTGGTACATAACCAATTTTCTCCCTAAGTTCATGTTGATTAACTTCTTTTACATTCACGCCATCAATTAGTACTTCACCTTCTGTAGCATCATAAAAACGAAGTATTAAATTAATTAATGTAGTTTTCCCTGAACCAGTAGCTCCTATAAAAGCTGTGGTTTCTCCTGGCAAAGCTTTAAAACTTATATCTTTAAGCATATTTTCCTCTGCACCAGGATATTTAAAGGACACGTTTCTAAAATCCACTACACCCTTTAATTCTTCATTAAAACTTTTGCCCTCCTCTGGGTCTAGAATAGTTGGCTCCACCTCTAAAACTTCAGAAATACGTTGTGCTGATACAGAAGCCCTTGGTATCATAATAAACATAAATGACATCATAAGGAATGCAAAAATTATTTGCATAGCATACTGCATAAACGCCATCATATCTCCCACTTGCATACTTGATTCTGCAATATGATGGGCTCCCACCCAAACTATTAGTAAAGTTACTCCATTCATTATAAGCATCATACTTGGAAACATAACTGCCATTATACGATTAACAAATAAATTAGTCTTTGTAAGATTTTTATTGGCTTTATCAAACCTTTTTTCTTCAAATTTCTGAGTATTAAAAGCTCTTATAACCATCATTCCTGAAAGATTTTCACGAGTAACTAAATTAAGCTTATCCACAAGTCCTTGTACAATTTTAAATTTTGGTAAAGCTATTGAAAATACTATAAGTATTAATCCTAAAAGTGTTATCACTGCCACTGCAATAATCCATGACATTGATGTACTCTTATCAATAGCTTTAATTACGCCCCCAACTCCTAATATTGGTGCATAAAACATCATCCTAATCATTATTACAATGAGCATTTGAATTTGATTAATATCATTAGTTGTCCTTGTTATAAGCGATGCAGTGGAGAATTTGTCCAACTCAGCATTAGAAAAACTCTCTACCTTCTTAAACACATCCTTACGTAAATTTTTAGCAAGACCGGCTGCTATTCTTGACGCAAAGAATCCCACCATAACTATGCATACGGCACTTAATAAGGATATTAAAAGCATTTTAACTCCTGTTTTTCCAATATACCTATTTTGGATTTTATCAGTGTCTACTCCTAAAGCTTTATATTCTGCCTTTACAGAATTTGCTGCAACTTGTATTATCATATTATCTCCTAAAGCAGCAAATTTCTTATTCATATCATCATTTATTTTTAAACGCTGTTGTTCTGGTAAATTTTTAAATAGCATAAATAAATCTGTGGCTTCTGGAACTTTTTTACCACCTATATCAATTAAACCATTCTTTGCCTCATTTTTCATCTTATCAACGCCTGAAACCGCTAAGAATGATTTTCCCATTATTAAATTTAATTCTTCTACCTTTGACTTATCATTATTTTTTAATACATATATAGCTTGTTTTTTAAGATTTGGATAATCATCTACATACTTTTCATAATCAATATTTTTATTATCTATTAAAGTATATTGCTTTAATACCTTTTCCTTATCCTTTTCACTCATAAATATAGTGAGTTTTTCCATTTCATTTTTTCTTATAGCTTTTGGTACAGCATCCTCAATACCGCCTTGCTGAATACCTTTGTTTACAATATTAGACATATAGTCTGGCAATGCTAAGTCTGCCATAGCTTGAACAAAAAGAAGAACTATAGCAATAAGTATTGATGCCACAAATGGTTTTAAATATTTAGCTAATTTGTACATTGCAACTCCTACCCCTTTCCTAAGGTTATATTTGAAAATCTAGAAAGTTTCCCTGTCTACTACTTCTTTTAATATGGACAAACCTTCAAGTATTTTATCTGCTTCCTCATCTGATGTTTTACTTACCATCATCTCAATTTTTCTTTGTATTTGACAAAAGCGATCTTTTGAATTTTTTCTAAATTCAGGGTTTACATCTACATAAACAACTCTTCTATCCTTTTCACTTCTAATTCTTTCTACCAAGCCTTGCTTTTCTAATCTGTCTACTATACCCGATATAGTACTATTAGAAAGCCCTATACGCTTACTTAAATCGCTTATTTTCATTTTTCCCTCATGGGACAGTATGCCTATAATCATGCCTTGTGGTGCTGTTAATTTCATATCTTTAAATTCTTTTTTCACACTTTGCTTTATAGAATCCATAACCTGCTTCAGCATCCTAACTATCTCAATTGATTTATTTGTATTATTCATGGAACATTATCCCCCTCTCTTAATAATTCCTACAAATTATTGTTGATCCTTGTTACATATTTTCAAAAAACGTTTTATATTAAAATCATTCGTATTAATATATTTCGCATACGAAATATATTAATCCTTTTAATAACACTAGTCAAGTTTTTTCTCAATATGTTAACAAATTTTTTTCAATTACAAATTATTATATGATTAACCCACAAAAAGCATTATATTACTTGAATTATGAAATTTCTCTGGAATGACTTGCATAAGAAGCGAAGGAACTGTTTAAATTTAATTTATTGTTCCGAGCTTTTATGCAAGTCATGGAGGAGAAATTTCATAATTCCACCACATTGTACCTTATTGTGGTTTAATCATTATATAGGTTATAAAATATATGATGACTAAAATATTCAATAAAATTTTTACTGGATATATTTAAATATTAGGTAATTATTTTTTTTATATTTCATAAGTTTATATTGACACACTAATAAATATAAAATATAATATTTTTCAGATACCCCTGTAGGGTATATTAAAAAATTGGAGGTGCTTATGATGAAAAATTTATCTTTAATTTGGAAAAAATATTCTTATATAATTCTAATAATCTTTATGATACTTGGATTATTTGATTTTAGAATAGGATTAATTGCAATCCTATGTATGGTTGGACCTATAATACTATCTTTATTTAAGGGAAGATTCTGGTGTGGTAACATTTGTCCTAGAGGAAGCTTTTACGATAATGTAGTATCTAAATTTAGTAACAAAAGAAAAGTACCTAAATTTCTTAAATCTACATTTTTTAGATTAATCGTTACTGTTATCATGCTCACTATGTTCACCTTAGGAATGATAGAGAATTGGGGTAATTTATATGCAATGGGATTCATATTCTATAGACTTATAGCGGTTACTACTCTAATTGGCATTATTTTATCTTTATTTTACAACCATAGAACCTGGTGTAATTTCTGTCCTATGGGCAGCATAGCTGCATTAATATCATTTTTTAAAAATAATAAAAATAGTTCTTCTTTACTTAAAGTAAATAATTCTTGCGTGTCCTGCAAAATATGTGAGCGTAATTGCCCTATGGGTATAGCACCCTATGAATTTAAAGACAATGCTATCACTCACAAGGATTGCATCCAGTGTAGCAAATGTGTTTATTCGTGTCCTAAAAAATCCATCGGCAAAACCCTTTAGTAAAATTCATTGCTAGACACATGTATATAAAAAGCCTTAGAAAAATAAAAATACTTTTCTAAGACTTTTTGTTTATATGTTTATTTTATTATACCCGAAAAATATACCATATTAAACCATATTATTCAATTATATCTCTTACTTCTTCTAAAATATTAAAATTAGTGAAATCAAAATGCAGCGGAGTTACTGTTACATATCCCTGAGAAAGAAAATATAAATCAGAATCCTGTTCTTGTATTTCATTTCTCGTTCCATTTTTTTTATAAATCTTGTCTTCACTATCTTCTATTAATGTATATTTTGCCTTATAAGTTGATTTTCCTATCCTACAAACCTTAATGCCTTTTATATCTTCTTCTTTTATATTAGGAATGTTTATATTAATAACCACATCTCCTCTTAAATACTCTTTTTCCACCATTTTAAGTATTTTACTTGTCCATTTTACTGCCTTGTTATAGTCTTCATCATCTTTTTCCCAATCTACTCCCATAGAAACTGCAATGGATGGAACATTATAAATAGCTCCTTCAATAGCAGCAGATACTGTACCGGAATACAATACATCGGTACCAGCATTAAGCCCTCTATTAATACCCGAGATAACTAAATCTATATCTTTTCCAAGTAATGAAAGACCTGCTTGAGTGCAATCTGCTGGAGTTCCAAGTACACTATAGGCCTTACAGGTTAAACCTTGTAGTTTTTCTTCCTTTATTTTTATAGGCTTATTTATAGATATAGAGTGACTAGTAGCACTTTGTTGTTCTCTTGGGGCAACTATTAAAACTTCATGATTTTTAGAAATTTCCTCTGCTAAAGCTCTAATTCCTCTAGCATTTATTCCATCATCGTTAGTAATTAATATATTCATTTAGTTACTCCTTTCTAAGTCTATGTTAACTGTATCCTAAATTTCTTCTATAATAAGTCGTAAATTTTGTTAATTGTTCCACAAATTGATTTATTTTATTATCTATTCAAAATATATTCCTTGCTCCATAAGATTTATTCTGTCTATTATCTTATTTTCCAATAAACTAAATATCTTTTCACCTTTCTCTTTAGAAGCTAAAGTTGCATCTCCCGTAATGGCATCTTGAAAAATAGTTTTTCCTCTATCTTTAAATCTCACGGGATATAATTGTTTATTAGGATTTTTTGTAGTTTTCCCCATTTGCACTAAACTTTCATTGTAATACAAAATAGCAGAGGTTTCATCTTCTCCCCCATGACCTTGCCCCTCAGTTATAGTAAGTATATCCTTAGAAAAATCCATCCACCAATTTATAGTCATAACCACAGCACCTAAATCCACTAGTTTCTCAGCTGTCAAACTAAGAGAAGTTATATTTCCTCCATGTCCGTTTAAAAAAATTATATTTTTAAGTCCGTTATTATAAAAGCTTTTACTCACATGAAAAAGATATTCTGCCATTACTTCAGAAGGTACTGTAACTGTACCAGGATATATAGATAGATCATAACTTTGACCATATGGAATCTCTGGTGCAATCCAAATCCTATCTCCAATTTTTTTATTTATATTATCACAAAACAACCTAGGTGAAAATATGTCTGTGCCCAGTGGAAGATGATGTCCATGAGCTTCTACTGAACCTATAGGTATTATTACAGTATTTACCCTGCTAGAAATTTCATTAAAATCATCAGAAGTATAGTCTACAATATACATAAAATCCCCCCATAATACATTATTTCGTTGCACACTACCATATAACTTATATTATATACTTTATGGTACTATTTTTAAATATTTCTTCTATTTCCTTCGTAAAGAATTCTTTCATATGCCTAAGTTGTTCTTTTTCGTACACAAATTTGCCATAACCAAATTGACCATATTTATATTTTCTCTCCTCATCATTCATAGGCAAACTAGTATTAGGAAATACCTGCAATATTATATCTTTCGCTCTTGAGGTATACCTATGAGATATTACTTCAAAAGTTAGTGGATATTTTAAATTTGTTGGCAAATTATCTTTTAATTCTATTAACAAATTCCTGTAATCTTCCTTCCATCCCTCATAAATAAATACAGGTGCTATTATAAATCCTATGGGATACTCTGCCTTAGCTAACTTAACACTGGCTTCTATTCTTTTATTAATAGAGGCTGTTTTACTTTCATATTCTCTTATAACCTTATCTGTATTTAGAGTAAATCTTACTTCTGTTTTTCCCTTGTGATTCAAATTTATAAGGCTATCCACATCATTATATTTTGTGACAAATCTAAACCTGCCATTTTCATTATTTGCAAAAAATTCTATAGTCCTCCTTAGCAAATGAGAATATGGCTCCACAGGCACAGGATCAGAGGTAGCAGAACCTTCAAATATAGTTACCTCTGGCAATTTTTCATTTATATAGCTTTGTGCCTTATAAAGTATCTCCTCCACATTTGCGTTTATTTTTATATAAGGTTTATCACCTAAATTAGTATTTAAATAGCAATATTGACATTGACCTGTACAACCTGATACTAGTGGCAATTGATAATGAGCTGATGGCTTACAAGATTGAAACTTTAATCCCTTCTTTACTCCCACAACTAAAGTTTTTTTACCCTCTCTATAGAAATTATATAAATCCTCCCCTGGAATATTTTCTTTAATTCTATTAGATGTGATATTTATAATTTGTACATCACTATTTCCTTTAAAAAAATTTAATACATATCTACCTATTTCATAATCTAGGCTTCCCTTTTCAAATATTATTCTCTTAGGAATAAACATGTTTTAAAATCCTCCATTCATTTGTTTACCATTAATTTTTGCATGGAGAATAAATATTATACAAAATAACTATTCCTATTTATTCTTTATTAAAAATTGATTTGTTTTCCCCATAATATAAGCTAACTTAATCATAGATTTTTCTTCTGGACTCATTTTTCTTTGAAACATTTTTTCAAATTGCTTTATTAATCCCTCAAAGTCAATTTCTTTACTTTCATCATATCTACTTTTTCTACTTTTTTTAGGTTGATTATATATCTTAGGTTGAATTTTTTTATTATAAATTTTCTTAAAAACCTCTGCAGTATAACAGGCATCATAAAAAGCATCATGAAATTTATTATTTCCTGTAATATTTAATAGTTTAACTGCATTTTTAAGACCAATATTTTTTCCTTTCTGCAAATTAAAATGCTTAGAAGCATAATACTGAATATTAATATACTCTCTAGGTATTACTGATGAATCTAATTTATGATATTCAATATTTCTTATTAATTCTTTAATATCTGAAGTTCCCCAAACACCTAGTACATTTCTATTATCAGTAAAAAATCCAATGAATTCTTTCCATATGTTTTTAAAATCCTCCGCTTCATTCAATTGTTCCATGGTTATATTAGTTATTTTTTTTACATACGGATTTATCTGACTATATATTTTAGGTTTTATTAATTTATTGAAGCTTGAAACCACATTAAGATTTTCATCAAGTTTAACTGCTCCAATTTGAATTATTTCAAAAGGATTTTTTGAATTTGTAATCACTTTATTTTCTTTCTCATCCCAACCTTGGTTAAACTCTAAATCAAATATGATGTAATTCATTTTATTCATATTCTCCCTCAAAATCATTTCATACTTTTAGTATTAATTTTTTATTTTTGCTTAAAATACATATTAATATCCTTCCAATTAAATTAATAATTTATCTTATTATAGCATAATAAGATTTAATACATTGCAACTGGAATGTTTTAGTTGATATATTATTTATTGGTGATATTATGGAATGTTTTAGTTGATATATGACTCACTAGGTGGTATTATATTAATATACCTATATGTAGTTTTGAAAACCGCGTATTAATTTGATTTATTAGGAGGCATTATTTTGGAGAAAATAGCTTTAATTTCAGATAGCACATGTGATTTAAATGACGAATTTATAAAAAAATATGATGTAAAAATGCTTAATTTGAAAATAATTTACAAAAATAAAGAATACATTGATAAAGTTAATATAACACCTCAACAAGTATATGATAACTTAAAGGTAGAAGTTCCTCATACATCCTTACCTTCCGTAGCAGACATGCATGAACTTTTTTATAAACTTGAAGCTGAAGGATATACACACGCCATTGCAATCCCTATAGGTTCTGGATTATCTGGTACCTATAACACATTAAAACTTGCTGCTAGTGAACATACTAATCTTAATATAACAGTTTTTGACTCAAAATCTTTAACCCTTGGAGCAGGTGCACTAGTTATAGGCTGTGGTGAAATGATAAAGAATGGAAAGAACTATGATGAAATTGTATCGGCTCTTCCTAAAATGAGAGATAATATTAGTGTTTATTATATAGTTGATACTTTAGAATATTTAATAAAAGGTGGACGAATCGGAAAAGTATCTGGAACCCTAGGACAATTATTGAATATTAAACCAATAATATCTATAAACGATGAGGGAATCTATTATACCTATTGTAAAGTAAGGGGCAAAAAACAGGCAAAAAGTAAACTTATGGATATAGTTAAGGAAAATTTAAATAATACAAAAGCAAAAGTTTGGGTAATGCATGGTGGCGCTTACGAAGAAGGTAGAAACTTCTACGACTCACTAAAAGATAACCCTAATATAGATTATCTAGGTTTTGGAGATATAAGTCCAGTTGCTGGTGTTCATACTGGTCCTGGCCTTTTAGGCGTAGTTATTGAAAAAGAGCCTTTAACTTAAAAGGCTCTTTTCCTATTTTCTTCTAACTAAAAATGCATTAGGAAGAAGTCTACCAACCTTTGATGGAGAAGAACATTTTGTTAGAATTTTTCCATCATAAGCCATAATAGAAGATGATCCCCCATCACATGCTGCCGCTGTAATAGCTCCATAAGATTGCATAACCTCTGCACAGTCTTCCATTGTTGCCCCTAAACTGTAAGTGGGCTGCCTTCCATCAATAACTAAAAATATTACAACTCCATCCTTTCTTTGCCCTATAATAGTTCTCGGTTGAAGTCCCCATCCTGCTGAACCATTAATTATTTTCTTATTATCTGAAATTAGCACTGGTGAAAATTGAGCTCCATCTCTTATATTATATTTATCCCAATTTTGTATTCCTCCAACAATAAGCCTATTATTTTTATCAAAGGCTATTGTACCATACCCATTTGTATATTCTCCCCATTTTTCACCATTTGAATATGTAATCCCTATAATGCTGCCTCCATTTCCTACACCTCCAACATCATTAAATCCACTAGCATTTATACCTATTACAGCATCATACATACTAATAAAATCTAAAATAGCTCTTCCTGAAATACCTTTTCTATCTGTAGTACCTACAAATACCCTCTTTGGATCATCAATCAATGCAATCCTGCCTTTAAACTTGGTACCGCTAACTTTAGATATTAGAATGCCTTGTTCAATATCATTTATAACCACATTATTTCCTGCATAATCTTTGTCTCCAACTTTTAAATTTCTCTGATTTAAAATATCTACTGCTTGTCCATTATTTCTGCCTTGGTTTTCACTATTCTTCACATCTTTATCTATATTTGTAACTGATACTAAATTAGAATTGTTCACTTTTTTGCTCATAACTCTATTTATTAGTGAATCTGGGAAAAATAATGTAGCTAGCCACTGATGAGTTGCTGTTGTCATTGCAGTTTCTATGTATATATCTCTAAGTTCTGAAATTACAGGTATATCTAAAAATACTAAGCTTGAATACATACCTGCAAGTAATATAAATATTGCTAATAATATCTTAAATCTTTTTCTTTTCTTATTCCTTCTTTTCACTTTTCTGGATTTTATTCTTTCTTTTCTTGAAACCATTGTTTTATCTCTATCTATTGAACTCTCTGTCATTAAATCACTCACGATTGCTCCCCCATTTATTAATAATTTATTTTATTATAGCATAGTAATATTTCTAAAAAAACAAAAAATTCTATACTACAATAATTAAAATAGACTATATCATTGAATAAAATTACATATTCAACGATATAGTCTGTTTAAAATTCAATTTAATTTTTTAATTCATTCCTCTTCCTAAAGATTTAGAATGTCTATACTGCTTTGGTAAATAAGTAATTAAGAGATAAACTAAAACACAAGATCCTATTTTATCTAATAAATTATTTATAATCTTAGGAATAAATGATGCAACAAAAATATTGCTGCCACTTTCTTTAAGCCACAAGAATAAGAAATCTAATCCAGTTCCTGTTAAACCTCCATAAACCCATATTCCTATAGGTGTTCCAATAAGTGGACATACAATACTTAATATAATTCCAGTTATTAGTGCTGTAATAAAATTAAATTTAAACTTTTTAGCTATAAATCCTACAATTATGCCTACAGCTACATTGACAATTAAAAAAGGAATATCCTTAGGACTAAATATCATTCCAGTAATTAAATTTGTAATTCCACCAACCGCAGCGCCATACCAAGGTCCAAAATAAACAGCTATAAATATAGTACCTATGGTATCTAAGTAAAGAGGTAACTTTAAACTACTAGTTAAAATTCCAAGTACAATGTTTAATGCAATTGCAATAGAACATAAAAGTAATACTCTCAACTTGTTATTTCTCATAAGCTCATCTCCTTGTATTATTAAATTACTCCACTTGATTATAATATTTCATCTACAGCATGTGAAATAGGAATATTCTATTGATATTAAACGTTCTATGTGATTTTCAAATACAAAATAATCTTTTATATTTAAAATGTTATATTATAATGTATACTTAAAATAGAACTTTTGAATGGAGAGTAGATCAATGGAGAGAAGTAAAAATTTAATTTTAGTAAGTCACTGTGTATTAAATCAAAACAGCGTTGTAGAACCACTTGCTCGTGCCAGAGGTGCTTTTACTATGATAGATAAATTTATTAAGGAAGGTTACGGTATAATACAACTACCTTGTCCAGAATTTAAATTTTTAGGACCTAATAGAAAACCTATGAGCAAAGAAGAATACGATTGTCCAGAATATAGAGAGCTATGTAAAACTTTATTTTTTTCAGTACTAGAAGACCTAAAAAAATATATTGCCTCAGGATACAAGCTCAAAACTATAATAGGAATAAACGAAAGTCCAACTTGTAGTATTACAGGTAAGCGTGGCATTTTCATGGAAGAGATTTTTAACATATTAAATAATGAAGGTATTTCAATTGATTATATTGAAATACCCACAGACTACAAAGAAAGTATTGATAATGTAGATTAAGAAACTTTCTTATAAAAACTAAAGGGAATTACATATAAAAAATACCCAGAAGCAAATAGCTTCTGGGATAATCTATCCTATTTCAACTAAATATTTATATCTCTCAGCTCTATAATAACAAACTGAGTATTCCAAATTATTTCCTGTAGAATCAAATGAAAGTCTAGTCCTTTTTAAAGTAGGTGTTCCAATCTTCACACCCAAATATCTACTTATAATCTCATCTGTAGCTACAGCTTCAAAATATTCTTTAACTTTTACCGCCATTATATTTTTATTTTTGCTTAAAAATTCATATAAAGAACCCTCATATTCTTTTTCATCTAAAGGTAAATCTAATTCTTTTTTTAAATATGTTATGAAAAATACCATTGGAAAGTTGTCTGCATATCGAAGTCTTTGAATCTTATAAACTTCTTCACCTTCATTTATATCTAAATTTTTTGCTATGACTTTATTGGCTTTTATTATATCTACTTTAACAAATCTTGTAGAAGGTTCATACCCTCTCATTTTCATTTCTTCTGTAAAACTCATTATTCTGCTTAAAGGTTCTTCTATTTTATTAAATATAACTGTGGTTCCCTTACCTCTAGTCCTTTTTACATATCCTTCGTTAACTAACTCATTTATAGCCTGTCTTACAGTTATTCTGCTTACATGAAAAAATTCCTGAAGTTCTAGCTCTGAAGGAAGTATATCTCCCTCAACATATTCCTCATTTTCAATCTTTTTCTTTAATAATTCCTCTATTTGATAATATAGTGGAGGAGCTCCCTTATTAAAATCTAATTGCAATTTATCACCTCTTTTTTATACCAATATAATTAGCTTTAGCTTTAATTTTTCAATGAATTAACATACAATACATTACTTTAAATATTTAATTTTAAATATTATATTATATAATAATTAATATATGGTTAAAATCTTACATAGGCCTTTATTACACCTATCTTTTTCCCTTTACTTATTCCCGTAGGTCTTATGGTATACATAGAAATATCTGCTGGTATTATAAAGGTTTCTGCATAATGAACTGTAAACGGCTCAAAACTATTATCAGGGCTTTCAACTACAGCTTCATCACCTTCTACAAGATTCAAAACATTAACTACATTATTGGTATTAAACAAGATTTTATCATCAAACCAAAATCTTCTTGTTTCTATAAATTCTAATTCATGCAATCCAGTCTTCTCTTCCTTTACCTTTCCATCATCCTTAATAAGCTCTATTCTATTTACCAAATTATTTTTTATCCAATTAGTAGTCCTATCCCATTGTATCACATTTTTACCATGGTTTAAATGGATAGGTCTTGGAATACCATCTAATCCAACTCTACCCCAGTCCCATAGTTTAAATGTAAATATATATGGAGTAGCACTAATTTCAAGTACCATGCTATTTTTTCCAGAGCAATGTATTGTGCCTGCAGGAATTAAAAAATGATCATGTTTTTGGGCTGGGAATTTATTTATATACTTTTCTGCATCAAATAAAATCTCTCCTCTTTCAGCTCTCCCTAAATCATTTATCATATCATCCTTATTAATTCCTTCTTTTAATCCTAAATATACACAAGCGTCCTCCTTTGCATCTAAAATATAATAACTTTCATCTTGAGTATAATGCATTCCAAACTTTTCTTGAATATATTCTGTTACTGGATGAACTTGAAGACTTAAATTACCTCCATCAATAGTATCTAAAAAATCAAATCTTATTGGAAACTCTGCTCCAAATCTTGCATAAACCTTTTCTCCTAACAATTCTTTAGGTCTGTATAATACTACATCTATAGAAGGAACCTCTATCCTAACATCTCCATATCTTAAATACAAACTATTTTCTTCAGGAACTCCATCAAAACACCAAGCAAAATTATCTTCATTTCTATCTAAATCACATACCTCTTTCATCCATTGTCCGCCCCAAACCCCTGGAGCAAAATAAGGTACAATTCTAAATGGGCGCTTTACAGTTTCACTTAATCCCGCTGTAAAAGCATCTCCTGTTACCATTTTAGGATTATATTTTACATTAGTATCCAATAAGTAATCTATGCTATTGTACAATTTTCTTTTATGTCTATCTGCTATTCTCCATTCTATGAAAAATGCTCTTTTATATTTTCTTAATCCATCTTCACTTAAGTTGTTAATCTTAAAATTTCCAAGCTCACCTCTAGCATATCTATTTTGAATTTCCCATCTTGCTAAATCTAAGTATATAAAGGTATCTCCTTTAGTAATTTTACTTGCAGCCACACCATAAACAAGTACTATACCTTCTTCTACTTCTTCTAACTTTTGTTTAGCTTCATCTAATTTATCTTTATCAATAAAATCATCTATTTCTCCATAATACATTATTCCAAAAACTCTATCATCAGTTAAATTTCTTTTTATTAAATCTGTTATTTTTTCTCCCTCATAGAAAACATCTTCACTTTTTATAACAACCTCAGGATTCAATCCATTTATAAATTCATTTAGTACCTCTTCGTCTCTCACACCAGGATAGCAATCCAAAGTTATAACATATTTTTTCTTATCTATATTGTTTTTAATCTCATTTATTATGTTTAAGTATCCCATCCAAGCTTTATGCTCAAATCCTCTTACCATTATCTCTGGTTCTTTATCATAATTAGAAACTCTCTTTTTATAATCCATTTGCTTTCCTCCTTGTAATTCCTATTCATTCAAAAATAATGACTTATGCATAGTTTTTTCTTAAGTATTTTCTACTGTTTTTTTACAAATTTAATTCTTCCATTACTTTTAAACACTCTATAAGGAAATTCATTTCTTTCGATAGATTGATAATCATGCCCTGATGTAGTTGGCCAACATGCTCCTACCATCAATTTATCATCAGAAACATTCACTATCCTGTGAGCAATTTCTCCATCTATGTGGTGGAGTGACCCTTCACATATCCTTTCTGCCCACATTTCACCTTCTTTATTCATTAGAAGAAGTAATCCCTCCCCCTTTAATCCAAAATAGAATTCTGCACAATTTCTATTTTCATGAAAATGACCTCTTGTCATATTACATTCATCATTTATATAAATAGGATACATAACTGTAAGACCCCAAAACAAATTGCCTTGCTTTTTTTCTTCACCTTCAGTATACGAATAAACTTCATATACTAGAGTATTAGGGTCTAACTTACATGAATCACTATACTTATAAAGATTTTTCACCTCACGTAAACATTTTTTATAATGTATAACATCTTGTCCTTTTAAAACTTCTTCAGGCATTTTATGATACACTTTAGGTTCTAAGACCCACATAAACTTTTCCTGCTACTCAAAATATGGTCAAATGTATCCATATTGAGATTCTTACTGCTTCAACGTACTCTGCCTTGCCTAAGCTACTACAGTTTGTATAGTACTCCACAGTCGTTAATTCCCCAAATAGCCTTGGGTACATATATAAGTGCTTGTTTAATTAAGCTATCTTATATTCTTTAGCATTAGCTAAATTTATTGATGCATTTAAATCTCTATCAATAGAAAGCCCACAACTGCATTTGTAAACTCTATCAGATAGTTTTAA
>NZ_LT854635.1 GCF_900184255.1 Haloimpatiens massiliensis
ATCAAATTAATTAACTAAAGATTTTCCACACTGTGCAATTTTGAAAGAACAATAAGTTCTTTTAAAGGAAACTCGCTCAGCAGAGCTGAGGAGTACTATATTTCTAAGGTCTAAAGACCTAAGAACTATAGCATCTGGTGATTATGGCTTGAAGGTAACACCCCTTTCCATTCCGAACAGGACGGTTAAGCTTCAAAGCGCCGATGGTACTGCAGGGGAAGCCCTGTGGGAGAGTAGGTCGTCGCCAGGTTGTTTATTTTGATCTACTAGCTCAGTCGGTAGAGCACATGACTTTTAATCATGGTGTCCGGGGTTCGATTCCCCGGTAGATCACCAAAAAACGTATCTCGTTCAGAGGTACGTTTTTTTATTATATTTTTAATAACAACTTTCTTCTTTCGATAGAAAGTTGCTATTAAAAATATAATTACACATTTAAACAATGTTAGAGTTTTATGATGACATTCAGTAGTTGAAATTTATTTTGAAATCTAAAAGAAAGGTTATTTGGAATAAGATTTTATTATTTGTTTAAAATATTTTAGAGTTTTATTTATACTTTCTTCTACGGTATAAGGTGGATTCTTACTTAATATTTTATTAAGCATGCCTTGATATATTAAAATAGACATTTCATTTATTTCATGTACATTTTCAGCGGATATAAACCCATCTTTTACACAATCATTTATAATAGATAAAGTTCTCTTATATAATGTATTCCCAAGTAGCATGGAGTTTAAATTTAAGGATGAATCTGCTAATTCATCAGGAAATATTGAGTAGTATTCTGATATAGTATCATTTAAAGTATTACTGAATTCAGAGAAAAATACTAAATTGTATATTTTAGGTCTTTTAAAAGAGTGATTACAAAAACACTCCCATATCAAAAAATACCTATCTAAAGAATTTGTTGCTCTTTTTATGTATTCTGGAAGGTTTTCGACATATTCTCTTAAATACTTCATTGAAGCAAATAGTATAAGGTGGTCTAGATTTTTAAAATAGTTGTACAAAGTGGCGCTATTATATCCTGCTATATCAGCTACTTTTCGAATAGTAACATTTTCTATACCATCCATTTGGATTATTTGGTTTGTTGCATCAATAAAATAGCTCATCATTCTTTTTTGTTGTAAAGTTTTTTTTATCATTATTATCACCATTAAATTAAAATTTTATTTCAATATGATTATATTAAAGCTCCTATATTCCATAAGTTACAAGAATATATCATATTATTTTTAGAATTAAACATGTAAAAGATAAAGTAAAGGTAGTATAAATATAGCTAAAATTAAAACAATAACATTATGATTGTTTTACGCAACTGAATAGAATAAATGATATTTTGTGAAAATAAAAAATATGAAGGTAAAATTACAATTTGGCACCTAAAATGTTTATTACATATACATAAGCTTTATATTTTTTATGAGTAGATGATGTTTAGCCTATGACCAATTTATTATAACATAATTTACCGCAAATCTGTAATTTAAAATTTAAATATGAGAATAGTTTTAGTAATTATTAAGAAATAGTATAAAAATCATCAATTTATGAAGCGGCATATACTGAAAATACTCAATTATTAGAAAATATAATCATGATTATCAGATAATCCGATTGTATATATAATCATGATTATGATATAATCTGAGTAACAAAAAGTAATAAAAAGTTATGTATAACAATAAAAAGTAACAAGAATCCGCATGGTTCTAAGGTAATTTAAATATTAATAAACTTATTAATTAACAAATTAGGGTAGTATAAAAAATGAAGGGAGTGCAGAAAAATGAAATTAGAAATAGGCAACTTTTATGTGAAAGATGTTGTCTTTGGTGAAAAGACATCATATAATGACGGAATTTTAACAATCAACAAAAAAGAGGCTTTGGATTTTGTAATGCAGGATGAGCACATAACAGAAGCTGAGCTTTATATTGTAAAGCCAGGGGATAAGGTAAGATTAGTTCCTGTTAAAGAGGCTATAGAGCCTAGAGTGAGACCAGATGGAAGAGCTCTATTTCCTGGATACACTGGAGAATTAGCTCAAGCAGGAGATGGAAAAACACATGCACTAAAAGGAACTTCAGTTATAGTTGTGGGTAAACACTGGGGTGGATTCCAAGATGGATTAATAGATATGAGTGGAGAAGGAGCTAAATACACATACTTCTCTCAGTTAAAAAATATAGTTCTTGTAGCAGATACAGATGAAGAATTTGAAAAAAGAGAACAACAAAAGAAAAATAAAGCATTAAGAATGGCAGGACATAAGCTTGCAGAATTTGTTGCTCAATGTGTAAAGGATTTAAATCCTGAAGAATTAGAGACATACGAGTTAGAACCAGTGATTAAGAGAAGTGAAGAAGTACAAAAATTACCTTCAATGGTGTATGTAATGCAGCCACAATCTCAAATGGAAGAGTTAGGATATAACGATTTACTATATGGTTGGGATACAAATAGAATGGTGCCTACATTTATGCATCCAAATGAAGTTTTAGATGGAGCTATTATTTCTGGTAGTTTTATGCCATGTTCATCTAAGTGGGCAACATATGATTTTCAAAACTGTCCTACTATAAAGAAACTATATGAAGAGCATGGAAAATCTATAAACTTCTTAGGAGTTATAATGTCAAACTTAAATGTTGCTCTAGAGCAAAAAGAAAGATCAGCTCTATTTGTAGCACAAATGGCTAAATCACTTGGAGCAGATGGTGCAATAGTAGCAGAAGAAGGATATGGAAACCCAGATGCTGACTTTATAGCTTGTATAGTGGCATTGGAAGATGCAGGAGTTAAAACTGTAGGAATAACAAATGAGTGTACAGGAAGAGATGGAAATTCTCAACCACTTGTTACATTAGATGAAAAAGCAAATGCTATAGTTTCTTGTGGTAACGTTTCAGAACTTATAGAATTACCTCCAATGGAAACAGTATTAGGTGAGTTAGAGGCATTAGGAAGAGATGGATTATCTGGAGGATGGTCAGGAGATGAAATATTAGGACCTTCTGTAAGACCAGATGGATCAATAATTATGGAAAATAACGCAATGTTCTGTGGAGACCAAGTAATAGGATGGTCACCTAAGACTATGAAAGAATACTAGGAGGTGTTTCAAGTGAAAAAGGCTATATTGTATGTAAACCAATTCTTTGGACAGATTGGTGGAGAAGATAAAGCAGATTTTGAACCAGAAGTAAGAGAAGGATTAGTAGGACCTGCTATGCAGCTTAATGCTGAGCTAGAAGCAGAGGTTACTCATACAGTTATATGCGGAGATAACTTTATGGGTTCCCATCAGGAGGAAGCAGTAGAGAGAATAATAAAAGAATTAGAAGGATTAGAATTTGACATATTCTTTGCAGGACCAGCATTCCAAGCAGGAAGATATGGAGCAGCTTGTGGTCATATATGTAAGGCTGTAAAGGAAAAATTTAATGTACCCGTTATAACTTCAATGCATATAGAAAATCCTGGAGTAGAAATGTTCAGAAAAGAAATGTACGTGTTCAAAGGTGGACATAGTGCAGCTAAAATGAGAGCAGATATAAAAGCTATGGCTAAGTTTGGAAACAAAATATTAAAAGGTGAAGAATTATTAAGTGCTGAAGAAGAAGGATATTATGAAAGAGGTATAAGACATCAAGTTTGGCTTTCTGATGCAAAACCAGCATCAGAGAGAGTTGTTGAGATGCTTATTAAGAAATTAAATGGGGAAGAGTTTAATACAGAACTTCCAATTCCAAAGGCAGATAGAGTCCCTATAGCACCAGCTATAAAGGATTTAAGTAAAGCAACTATTGCTCTAGTAAACACAGGTGGTATAGTACCTGTAGATAATCCAGATAGAATTCAATCAGCATCAGCTACTAGATGGGGTAGATACAACATTGCTGGAGTAGATGATTTAAAGGGTGGAGTTTTCAAGACAATACATGCTGGTTTTGACCCTGCAGCAGCAGATGCAGATCCAGATGTAATTACTCCAATAGATGCCTTAAGAGCATATGAAAAGGAAGGAAAAATAGGAAAGCTTCATGACTATTTCTATTCAACAGTAGGAACAGGTACTACACAGGCTGAAGCGGCTAGAATGGCTAAAGAAATAGTAGAATACTTAAGGGAAGCTAATGTAGATGGAGTTATAATGGTTTCTACATGAGGAACTTGTACTCGTTGCGGTGCAACGATGGTTAAAGAAATAGAAAGAGCAGGATTCCCTGTAGTTCAAATGGCTAACTTAATACCAGTTGCAAAAACTGTTGGATCAAACAAAATAGTTCCAACTATATCAATACCATATCCATTGGGAGATCCAGCAACTACTAAGGAAGAGCAATGGAAATTACGTTATCACAGAGTAGGAGTAGCATTAGATGCACTTGCTACAGATGTAGAGGAACAAACAATTTTTAAAGTTAAATTTTAGTATCATAAAAGAAAGCTATTTTATGAACTAATCAAAAGTTAAATTTAGCAGTTACAATATCATATAAATATAAAAATATAGTTATATGAACTGAAAATCTATAGTGGGATAGGTTTTTCAGAGAATATTAGTAGAATATCAGGGTAATATTAGTTTTATGAACTTATCCTATGACTATCTACCGTAAGTGTCATCCCCTAACAATGGCACGGAGCGGTAGATAGGTCACTGGATAATAACTTTTAAGTTATTTTTATAAGGCATATAGGTAGGGTAGTTATTATATTACAAGGGGGTAAAAAATGAATAAGTCAAAGGCTAAAGATAATAAAGTTTTTTATATTTCCTTAGTTATAACATTTGCAATTGTTTTATTGGGTATTACAATTCCAAACAAGTTCAATGATGCAGCCAACTCAATATATTCATTTTTGACTGAAAATTTTGGATGGACATATTTAATGTCAATGTTATTTTTCGTAATATTTGCCGTAGGTTTAGCCTTTAGTAAATATGGAAAAATAAAGTTGGGACCAGATGATTCAAAACCTGATTTTAGCACAGCCTCATGGTTTGCTATGTTATTTGGAGCAGGCATGGGCATAGGATTAGTTTTCTGGGGAGTTGCAGAACCATTATCACATTTTGTAGCACCTCCAGGAATAAAACCTGGCACAGCAGAAGCTGCTGATTTTGCCATGAAGGTTTCATTTAAGCATTGGGGATTTCACCCATGGGCAAACTATAGCATAATAGGTCTTGCTTTGGCGTATTTTCAATTTAGAAAAAATAAACCAGGTCTAATAAGTAGTATATTTATACCTTTATTAGGAGAAGAAAGAGTTAATGGACCTATAGGAAAATTAATAGATATATTAGCTGTTTTTGCTACAGTAGCAGGAGTTGCAACTTCTTTAGGATTAGGTACACTTCAGATAAACAGCGGACTAAAATATATCTTTAATATACCAGAAACAAAGCTAGTTCAGTTAGCTATAATAAGTGTGGTAACAGCTATATTTATATGGACTGCAGTGAGTGGTATAGAAAAGGGTATAAAATTATTATCAGATATTAACCTATGGGCAGCTGCATTATTAATTATATTATCTTTCTTTATTGGACCTACATTAAAAATGATAAATTCCCTTACTAATGGTATGGGTTCATATATAGGAACTTTTATACAGGATAGTTTAGGTATAAATGCTTTTGGTGACAACTCATGGTTAAATGGTTGGACAATATTTTATTGGGCATGGTGGATAGCATGGGCACCATTTGTGGGTACTTTCATAGCTAGAATATCCAAAGGTAGAACCATAAAAGAATTTGTAATGGGAGTAATAGTAGCCCCATCTATAGCATCTTTTGTATGGTTTTCCATATTTGGAAGCTTAGGAATGGATCTTGGAATTACAGGTAAAGTAAAATTAGAAGCATTAAAGGCTATTGCAGCAAAACCAGAAACAGCTTTATTTGCAGTAATGAAAAACTATCCAATGGGAGTAATAGTTTCACTAGTAGCAGTATTCCTACTATGTACTTTCTTTATAACATCAGCAAATTCAGCTACTTTTGTATTAGGAATGTTTACTTCAGAAGGAGATTTAAATCCAAGTAATAGCAAAAAAATATTATGGGGACTTGTGCAAGCACTACTTGCTACGGCTCTTTTATTTGCAGGAGGGTTAAAAGCTCTTCAAACAGCTTCTGTAGCAGCAGCTTTCCCATTTATATTTGTAATGATATTTGCATGTATATCACTTGTGAAGGCATTAAGAGAAGAAAAAATTTAATTCATCTGATGGCTACTTAACGTAATATTTATATCTTCTATCAAAGTGATAGAAAACGATACTTAAGCCACTGGATAACAATTTCTAAGTTTCAAATGGAGTAAAAACTCCATCTGAAATCAAGGACTTTATTTATGTTAGTGAACTACTTTAATAATATATCAAACCTAAAAAATAAAACTATCTCTAAAAAATTTAAAACACGTGAAAACACACTCTTATTTAAGGGTGTGTTTTTGCATCATTAGTATTTTAAAATGGTATATTAAAAAATATAAATATATGTGTTAAAATATAATTCAAATATAACAAGATAATAGTATTAATTAAAAATAATAAATTTATTTTAAAAAAGTATTGTCAATTATATTTACGGCACAGATATTTAAACTAATTTATATTAGAGTATATCTTAATGAAAAGGAAGTGAGAATTTGGAGTCTATTCTATCTATAAATGCATTTATTCAAAAAATTCAGGGACTTAGTAAGTATTTTTCTTATGATACTTTAAAAATAATAGGTATAGCTTTTATAATATTCTTGTTTTTTATGGTACTTAGAAAGATATTTTCTAAGCATTTGCTAAATTTAATGCTTAAAATATTTAGCAAAAAAAAGGCGGAATTAAATTCTAAGATATTTACAGCTTTTCAAAAGCCTTTAAGCATGTTCTTTTTAATTTTAGGGATTTATTCTTCTGTATATTATTTGCGGGCTAACTTATTAGGAAGCAGATATGCGGTGTCTCCTTTTATGCAAAAGCTTTTTAGCTCATCAATAATTATAATTGTAGCTTGGGGACTTTATAATTTAACATTAGGTTCATCAATATTATTTGATAAAATGGGAGAAAAATTTGATCTTAATTTAGATAAAATATTATTTCCTTTTATGGCCAAAATAGTTAGGTTTTTGATTGTTGCTTTTGCAACTATAATGGTTATAGAAAAATGGGGTTATGATATACAAGGATTTATCGCAGGACTGGGACTTGGAGGTTTAGCCTTTGCACTGGCAGCTAAAGATGCTGCAGCTAATATATTTGGAGGCATAGTGATACTTATGGATAAGCCATTTAATATAGGGGATTGGATATATACTCCTAGTGTAGAAGGTATTGTAGAGGATATATCCTTTAGAAGCACAAGGGTAAGAACTTTTGAACAGGGACTAGTTGTGGTGCCAAATTCTACTTTAGCTAATCAGCCTATAACTAATTGGAATAGAAGGGTAAAAAGAAGAGTTAATTTTAATGTGGGAATTACTTATGATACTCCAGTGGAGAAGATTAAAAAATCTGTAGATGAAATAAGAAAGATGTTAAAAGATAGTACTTGGGTAAATAGAGAGTCTGTGATAGTAAATTTTGATAAATTTGCACCCAGCAGCTTGGATATATTTTTAAATTTTTACATAAATACACCTGAATTATCTAGGTACTTAGAGATAAAAGAGGATATAAACTTTAAAATAATGAGAATATTAGAGAAAAATGGTGTTTCCATGGCTTTCCCTAGTACTAGTGTGTATATAGAGGATAAAGTTAAAGATGAGATGGAAGACAAGGCTGAAAAGTAAAAAATTAAAATTAAAGTCGTGTATTGATATAAGGCAAAGTTGCTTATATTAGTGCATGACTTTATTTTTATTAAAACCGCAAACCTTTTCTAAATTAATAAAGGAAATAGGAATGAAGTGTAGAAATATGAAAAGTAAGGTTTTTTACAAATATGAAAAGTATAAACTGTAGACGAAAGAAGGAGGTTTAAGCATGAGGGAAATAGATTTACTAAGGAATCTTTGTACTTCTCATGGACCAAGTGGAAGAGAAAATTGGATTCATGGAGAAATAAAAGAGGCTTTCAAAGAATATGGGGAGATAAAAGAAGGCAATTTAAATAACCTTTACGTACATAAAAAAGGCAAAGGCAATAAAAGTATTATGCTTATGGGACATGCGGATGAAGTATTTTTAAATATAACAGAGATATGTGAAAGAGGATTTTTGAAATTTAAACCATTAGGAATAGATGCAAAGACTTTAGTTTCACAAGAAGTTGTAATTCATGGGGAGGAAACTATAGAGGGGGTTATAGGCATAAAGCCGCCTCACCTTATGAATGAAGAAGAGAGAGTAAATGCAGTGGAGGCAGATAAGCTTCTTATTGATACAGGATATTCTACTGAAGAATTAAAGAAAATTGTTAAAATAGGTGATTTTGTAACTTTAAAAAGAGATTTTTATGAACTTTTAAATAATAATGTAAGCTGCAAGGCTATAGATGATAGAGCTGCTATCGTAGCTATGTACACTTGTGCTAAGGAGCTTTCCAATGTAGAGCATGATTTAGATGTTTACTTTGTATGCTCCTGCCAAGAAGAGGTAGGTCATAGAGGAGCTAAAATGTCCAGCTATGATATACACCCAGACATGGCTATAGCAATTGATGTAACTTTTGATAATGGACCTATGGGAATTAAAGACAAAGAAGGAACCATAGGGGATGGACCTTGTATATGTATAGGACCTAATATTCATCCTAAGTTTAGACAAAGGATCATGGATACAGCTGATAAATATAAAATACCATATAGTGTAGAAATAGAGCCAGGTTGCACAGGTACAGATGCTTGGGATATACAAGTAACTAGAGGTGGAATACCTACACTTTTAATATCTATTCCAGAAAAGTACATGCATACTTCAGTGGAAGTAGCTAATATGGAAGACATTAAAAATACAGGAAAGCTAATAGCTAAGTTTATAGAGGAAATAAAAGAGGAAGAAGTGGAGGGATTGCTATGCTTCTAGAAAAATTGTGTAATGCAGTAGGCCCTTCAGGTTATGAAGGAGAAGTTAGAAATATTATTAAAGAAGAAATAAAAAATTATGTAGATGATGTAAAAGTTGATAATATGGGAAACATAATTGCACATAAAAAGGGCAATGGACCTAAAGTTGTAGTAGATGCTCACATGGACGAAGTGGGCTTTATAATAACTGGATATAATGATGATGGAACTTTAAGATTTGGAGCTCTTGGTGGTATAAATCCTAAGATAATACCTTCAAAAGTGGTACTTATAGGAGATAAAAAGCTTCCAGGAGTTATAGGACTTAAGCCAATACATCTTCAAGATAAGGATGAAAGAAAAAAGCCAGTGCCTTATGACAAGTGCTGCATAGATATAGGTTCAAATTCCAAGGAAGAAACTAAAAAAGTAGTAAAGCTAGGAGAGTATGCTATATTTGATACTAAGTTTTCAAAGTTTGGTGAAGGACTTGTAAAAGGAAGAGCCTTTGACGATAGAATGGGCTGTGCAGTGCTTATAGAAATATTAAAGGAAAATTACAATTGTGACCTTTATGGAGTATTTAATGTTCAAGAAGAGGTTGGAGATAGAGGAGCATATGTGTCAGCTTACAATATTCAGCCGGATATAGGTATAGCATTAGAGGGAACTATTTGTGCGGATATGCCAGGAGTTCCAAAGTATTTAATGGCTACAGAAATAGGAAAAGGTCCTGCTATTTCAATAATGGATAGGACTAGTATATTCAATAATGAAATAACTGATGCCATTATAAAAGTTGCTGAGGAAAAGGGCATAAACCATCAAAGAAGAAGAGCTATAGCTGGAGGTAATGATGCAGGTGCTATCCATACTGTAGGAGACGGAGCAAAGGTTGCTACAGTGTCAGTGCCTTGTAGATATATTCACTCTTCTGTATCCGTAGCAAGCTTAGATGATTACGAAAATACAGTAAAGTTAATGGAGGAATATCTAAAAACTTTATAATAATTTGTGGATAAATGCAGAAAAATATTTTATATTGTGGATAAGTTATATCTATTATATTATTGATATTTATGACAAAGTGTTTAAGTTATATCTATTTTATTATTGCTGTCCATGACAAAGGTTTAAGTAATACATCTATAAATGGTGACTAGTGATTTATGAATTATATAGAAATTTAATAAACATGAAGAAGTCAGTGAATATTAATAAGCTAAAAATATGAATGAGTTAAGGAATGTTGAGAAATCCAAGAATATAGGGAAAGGAAGTGAATTTTTAGTAGGAGATGTAATAGGCCTCTTGCTAAATAAAATATATGGAAAAACTTTTAAATAAATTAATAGGTGCTTTTGGTGTTGCAGCACAGGAAAAGGAAGTAAAAGAAATAATAAAAGAAGAACTTAAAGATGTAAATTGTGAAATGAAAGAAGATAAGCTAGGTAACTTAATTGTAAAAATGGGACAAGGTTCAGAAAAAGTCATGATATGTACACATATGGACGCAGCTGGATTTATGACTACTTTTGTAGAAGATGATGGGTTTGTAAGAGTAGGTACTGTTGGAAATACAGATTATAAAAATTCACTAGGAAGAATGATTACATTCCAAAGTGGAGCAAAGGGAAGATTATGTGCTTCTAAGGAAAAACCTGAAGAAAGAGATCTATATGTAGATGTATTTACAAGTAGTAGAGAAGAAACACTAAAAGGGGTAAAAGAAGGAGAGGTAGCCTGCTTTACAGGTCATTTAACAGAAATAAATGGAAAAGTTACTGGACCAAATCTTCATAGAACAGGATGCTATGCACTTCTTGAGGCTATAAAAGCAGTGAAAAATTTAAATAAGGAATACTATTTTGTATTTTCTACACAAAAGGAATTAGAGGGAAGAGGAGCAAGAGCTGCAGCTTATGCTATAGAGCCAGATTATTGTGTAGTTTTAGATTGTATAAAGGCTGATGATGTTAAAGGCGAAGATGGAAGAATTAAGCTTTCACATGGACCGGTAGTAAGCATAATGGATGCTAGCTTAATAATAGACGCTGGAGTTAAAACTTTACTAGATGAATCAGCAGAAAAAGCTTCTGTGAAAGTTCAATATGGAATTACTAGAGAAAATACTGACGGAGGAAAGATACACAAAGAAGTTGGCGGCATAAGAACAGGAGTTGTATCAATACCTTTAAGATACAAGTATTCTTCATCAGAAGTTATGGATGTTAAGGATATTGAAGATACTATAAAAGTAATAAGTGGAATACTAAACTAAGAATTTAAGATCAGGATTTAAAACCCAAATTGACATTGAAAATTAAAGATGAGGTATAAAATTTATAATTTAAAGCTCAAAAATATAAATTGATAATTCTAAATTAACAATCCCAAATTCAATAGCGGGCAATAAATAATTTAAAATTATGGATAAAAAATATAAGATTGGGGAATTGACAATGAAAAATGTAGATTTTGGCAAAATACCTACGGAAAAAGAAGCTATGGCACTTTTAGAGGAGGCCAATAAATTAAATCCAGGACCTTGGTTTGAACATTCTATTAATGTGGGCAAAGCTGCTAAGGCAATAGCTAAAAGCTGTGAAGATTTAGATGAAGAAGTTGCTTTAGTATGTGGGCTGCTTCATGATATAGGCAGGAGATATGGGGTAACTAGTATGAGGCATAGCATAGATGGATATAAATTCTTAAAGGAAAAAGGATATGAGCTTCCCTCTAGAATATGCATTACTCACTCCTTTCCATATCAAGATACGAGGGCTGTATTTGGCAAATGGGATTGCTCTAATGAAGAATATGAATTTGTAAAGAATTATGTGGAGAACAAAGAGTTTCACGATTATGATAAGCTAATTCAATTCTGCGATGCCTTAGCATTGCCAGATGGATGTTGTCTTATGGAAAAAAGGCTTATAGATGTAGCACTTCGTCATGGCTTAAATAATTATATAATTCCAAAGTGGAAGGCTATTTTTAGCATAAAGGATCACTTTGAAAATCTCATGGGTAAATCCGTATATTCCGTATTACCTGGAGTTGTGGAGAATACATTTAAATTTTAGATTTTCATTATTAGTGTAGCATCTAAAATTAAAAATTTAATATTAAAAATAAAAAGTATGGGTAAATTAAGTGCCCATACTTTTTTCATAGCTCTCAAATAATCAAAACGATTTTTAGGTATAAATATATTTCTTATTCTTTCTTTTTTTCTCTAAAAGAATATGCACTGTTTCAAATGTAAATACCATTATGAAAAGTTTAGAGGTATCTAATATTTCATAAAACGTATACTTTTTATGAAGCATGCATACGGTTATGAGTAGTATTAAATTATTTAATCCTATAAATAAGATTCTTTTTAATATATTTGCCTCTTTGGAAATATAAAATTCAGCTAAGTACATATAAGCAAAAACACCTATAAAAATAAATAACCAGACCATAATAGATAATTCAATTTTTTTAAAAAGCCACTCGTACATAAAAAATATTAAAATAGTGTCTATAATACTAGGGAGTAGGCATTTTCGTAATAATTTGCTCAAAAAACCACCTCCATACGGTTGTATAGCATTACAAAAATACATATCTTTAACAGCTTATCATATTTTAATAGTTATCGCAATATTCAAACTATTATTAGGTGGTGGAATGATTTTCTGAAATTATGAATATCTTTTAGGTACATGAAAAGAAATAGCAAGTGAAAGATGCTGGTATATTTTGTGTTAGACAAGGAAGCAGAACCCGCCGCTAAGAACTATCGGCGGGTTCTGCTGACGAAGTATGATGCAAAATAGACTAGCATACGGACTTGTTATTTATTTGAATGTACTTTAGAGTTAAAAGTAAAAAATACACACAGTAAAATTGAAAGACTGCAGAGCACTAAAAACGACATACCTATGCCAATATTATTATACATTGGGGTGGATATTAAGATACCTATTATGGCAAAGAACGTTAGTAGTATTTTATAGAAAGAAAACACTCTGCCTAAGTATTCTGTTGGGATATTTTTTTGTATTATAGTTTTAGAATAGACACCTTGTATACTCCAAGTTAGTCCTAATATCACTAGGATAAGTAAAGTAAGTATATAGTTTTTAGAAAAACCAAATACAATATATGCAAAACTTATACATAAAGAAGTGCTTATATAAATATTGAAATCTTTATGTTTATGAAATAGTTTTATAAAAAGTGGCGTTAAAAGTCCACCAATGGCCAGTGCATAGTCGAAATATATGATTCCTTCAGCATTCATATTTAAAAGTGTGTCGGACACAGCTACTTTGAATATTTCGTAAAATCTACCCATTATTCCATAAAGGCAGGAAATTAAGAACATACCTTTAACTATGGAATAATTACATAAAATTTTATAACCTTCTAGGCCACTTTTGAAAATACCTGATTTTTCAGAGTAAATTTTTTCATTTTCATGATTATATCTTATAAATAAAAAAGTTACGCCAGATATTAAAAAGGTTAAGGAATTTATTATAAACAAAAAGTCCGTTCCTATAAATTTGTAAATAAGTCCTCCTATAGCAGGCGATAAAAATATACTTATAGATTCTAAAAATGAAAATATTGAATTGCAGTAAGATAAATGATCTTTTGAAACAAGCTTTGGAAGAATAGCATTTTCAGAGCACATATCCATATCATTAAGTGACTGTAAAAGAAAAGCTAAGAGATAAACAAGCCATAGTTTTTTGCTGCTAACAAATATAAAAAGTAAAGCAATGGGTGCGCTAATTAAGTTAGTAAGTACTATGACTCTCTTCTTATTGCATTTATCTGCAATTATACCGGATAGATATTGTACTGGAATTCTTAAAGCCCCTCTAGAAAGCCACATAAGTGCTATAGAACCTATAGATTTTGTGGCGTTATAAAGATAAATTGTTATTCCAATGTTGTACAAATAATCTCCTATAGACGAGATAAAGGAGCCTGTAGTTAAGAGTAGAAAGTTTTTATTATGCAATATCTTTTTAAACATAAAAATCCCCCTCCTAAATAGTAACATGCTTATAATTATATAGGTAAATTTTGTATAATTGTAGTCTATATTTTAAAAAAATTGTATGATATAATATAATTAGGGAGGAGTATATTATGGATAAAAAATATAAATACATACTCATAAGTTCCGTAATAGCCTGTTTTTTCATGTACTATGTAGAGCAGGTAATGAAGGTAGATTATTTAACCAAGACAATTGCAAAAATAGTAGTGTTTACTATTATACCATATATTTACATGAGACTATATAAAAAATCAAATATAATCACTTCTTTAAGATGTAAAGAGACAAATAAAAACAATATTAAAATTGGTATTATATTAGGGAGTATAAGCTTTATAATAATTTTAGTTACCTATTTTATATTAAAAGATGTGATTAATCTGCAGAGCATTTCTCAGGAATTACAAAACAAATCTAAGGTAACGCCGGTTAATTTTTTATTTGTGGCGGCCTACATAACCTTTGGAAATTCATTTTTGGAAGAATTCTTTTTTAGAGGATTTATATTCTTAAATTTATATGAAATGAATCTTAAAAAAACTGCATATTTGTTTTCGTCATTGCTTTTTGCTCTGTACCATATAGCTATTTTTAGAACATGGTTTGATATAAAATTAATACTATTAGCATTATTTGGATTAATTACAATAGGATTTATATTTGATTATATAGATACAAAATCTAAAAATTTTTTCAACTCATGGATAGTTCATATTTTAGCAGATGCAGCTATAATGTTAATTGGAATGAGGATGTTTGGTATAATATAACTACCTTAACTTTGATACAGTATTTTGAGGTAATTGCAATTTTAGAGCTGTCAAAGCTGAAGAAATGAATAATTAAGTAAAATGCATATAAAAAAGTAAATATAAATAAAGGCATATAGAGAAAGGAAGATATTATGTATAAATTAAAGGTTAAACTAATAGATAAAGATGCAAAAATGCCAGAGTATGCTCATGAGGGAGATGCGGGATTAGATTTATTTTCAGTAGATGAAACTGACATATTACCTGGTGAAACAAAGCTTGTACATACAGGTATAAGTATAGAATTACCAAAGAGCACAGAAGCTCAAATAAGACCTAGAAGTGGCCTTGCACTAAAAAACAGCATAACAGTTTTAAATACTCCAGGTACCATAGATGAAGGGTATAGGGGAGAAATTGGTGTAATATTAATAAACCACGGGAAAAATTCTTTTAAGGTTGAAAAAGGTATGAAAATAGCTCAAATGGTTATTAAACCTGTATTTTTGGTAGAGGTAGAGGAAACTTCGGAGCTAGTCTCATCTGAAAGAGGCGAGGGTGGATTTGGTTCTACAGGAATATAGAACCTAGAGAATGTTAAAATCTAAGTAGATTGAATATATATTGTATATTAAAGAGTAATTGTAAATTAGATGGTAAAAAGTAATTCATGGGTATATATATGTGGTGTATTTAGTATATACTATAGTGTCAAAGGGATATACACGAGATATTACAAGGAAGGTGATTAAATGAAAGAAGAAATTCTTCATCTTTTAAAAAACTCAGGAATGGAGTTTCTTTCAGGGGAAGATATAAGCAAGGAATTTGGAGTAACTCGTGCAGCAATTTGGAAATATATAAACAGTTTAAGAGAAGAAGGATATAAAATAGAGTCTGTGTCTAGAAAAGGATATAGAATAGTAGAATCTCCAGATACTCTTACAGAAGAGGAAGTAGATGAATACTTACATACAAAATATATGGGAAGAAATATAGTACATTTTGAGACTATAGATTCTACAAATACCAAAGCTAAGGAGTTAGCAGTAGAGGGGCAGCCAGAGGGGACTGTTATAATATCCGAAGAACAAATCCAGGGAAAAGGGAGATTGGGTAGAAATTGGACATCACCTAAGAATAAGGGTATATGGATGTCCATAATTTTAAGACCAGATATAGATCCAATTAAAGTTTGTATGGTTACTCAAGTAGCAGCGGCAGCAGCAGTTAAGGCCATAGAGGAAATGGGAATAGAAGGTTATATAAAATGGCCTAATGACATAGTTGTAGAAGGTAAAAAGGTTTGTGGAATTTTAACAGAAATGAGCGGAGAACTGGACAAGATAAACTATGTAACATTAGGCATGGGTATAAATGTGAATCTAGAAGAAAAGGATTTTCCAAAGGAGCTTAGAGACATAGCTACTTCTTTAAAGATAGAAAAAAGTAAGAGTATTAATAGAAAAGCCCTAGTAGGGAAAATACTTAATAATTTTGAAAATCTTTATGAAAGCTTTGTAAAAGAGGGAGATATAGAGAAGTCTTTAGCTATATGTAGGGAAAAGTCTATATTATTAGGGAAAGAAATTCAGATTATAGGAAGAAATGAAGTGAGAAAAGCTAAAGCAATAACCATAGATGAAGAAGGTAGATTAGTTGTAAGTCATGAAGATGGAAAAGAAGAAAAAATTATTTCTGGGGAAGTATCTATTAGAGGAATATATGGGTATGTGGACTAAATTTAGTCTACAGCCCATATTTTTTTGTTTGAAATACGATAAATTATGGTAATATTAATGTGAAACGTAATTTAGAAATAATTAATAATTTAACTTATTCATATATAAAAGTATAATTATTTTTTTTATCTAGTTATAAAGATGGTAAGTACATATGAAATAAATATCTTGAAAGTTATGTGCAAAGGTTAAGTTAATAATATTATAAATAAAGTGGTGATGGGGACATGAATGATAATATAAGTATATTGGTTGTGGAAGATGACGTGGATATAAATAATCTTTTGTGTAAAATACTTACTAAGGAAGGGTACAAGGTAACAGGCGCTTATTCAGGTTCAGAGGGAAGGATGTGTCTTGAAAAGTACGATTTTCAAATGGTCTTGCTAGATTTGATGTTACCAGGTGTCAGTGGTGAAGAACTTATTTCGTATATAAGAAGAGTTAAGACCATGCCTATTATAGTTATTTCTGCAAAGCTTCAGCAAGATACTAAAATAGAAGTATTAAAACTCGGTGCAGATGATTTTGTGTCAAAGCCTTTTGATATTAATGAAGTGGTGGCAAGAGTTGAAGCTCAGTTAAGACGCTACATGATATTCTCTAACAATATTGAAAAGAAAAATATAGTAGTTTATAAAGACTTGGTTTTGGATAAAGAAAAAATAGAAGTTACACTTAAGGGAAAAACAATACCTCTTACCTCAAGAGAATTTTCCATATTAGAGCTTCTGATGACTTATCCTAACAAGGTGTTTACAAAGGCTAATTTGTTCCAGCATGTTTGGAATGACGAATTTATAGGCGATGATAATACAGTCAATGTTCATATAAGCAACCTTCGAGCAAAAATATCTAAAATTGATAAGCATACAGAATATATTCATACTGTATGGGGTATTGGTTTTAAGATGAGTGATAAAACTTAAGACTTTCTTAAGACTTTCTTTAAGCTATCTTGTAAATTATGTTTTAATATGTAGCTATAAAGAAAAGGAGGTTGAAATAGTTATGGAAACAGTTGTTAAAACTAATAATCTTACAAAAATATATCATAAGTATTCTGCTGTAAATAATATAAATATAGATGTAAAACAGGGAGATATTTATGGTCTTGTTGGTAAGAATGGAGCGGGTAAAACTACTTTAATTAAAATGATAAGTGGAAATACAATAAAGTCTAATGGGGAGATAGAGTTATTTGGTGAAACTTCCGAAAATGGATTAAATAAAGCTAGAATGAGAACTGGATGTATAATAGAAACACCAAGTTTCTTTCCATATTTATCAGCAAAGAAAAATTTAGAGTATTACAGAATTCAAAGAGGAATTCCAGAAAAGGAATGTGTAGATGAAGCTCTTAAAATTGTAGGACTTCATGATGTAGGAAGCAAGAAGTTTAAGAAATTTTCCCTTGGTATGAAACAGAGGCTAGGTTTAGCTCTTAGTATAATGTCAAGCCCAGATTTACTTATTCTAGATGAACCTATAAATGGACTGGATCCTATGGGTATTGTAGAATTTAGAGAAATTTTATTAAAACTTAACAGAGAAAAAAGTACTACTATAATAATATCTAGCCATATATTAGAAGAACTTTCCCAGCTTGCTACGGTTTATGGTTTCATACATAATGGACAACTTATAGAGCAAATAGGAGCAAAAGAATTAAAAGAAAAATGCAGGCAATGTGTATCAATTAGGGTTAAGAATAAGGAAAATGCTACTGTTGTAATTGAAAATGATTTAAAATGTAATGATTACGAGGTTTTAAATGAAAATGAAATAAGGCTATATAAATATATAAATGAACCTGAAATAGTAGTGCAGGCTCTTGTAAAGAATGGAGTAATGGTATCCTCCTGTAATGTAGTTGGTGATAAATTAGAGAACTACTTTATAAATTTAATTGGAGGTGGATATCATGCTTAATTATATAAAAGCAGAGCTTTATAGAAATTTTAATAGATTGTATTTTTGGGTGTATACAGGAGGAGTGGCTATTATAGCACTAGCATTAAATATAATTATGGGAGTAAAGGAGGGCTATAATTTTATTAATTTTACTGAATTATTGAGTATAGTTCCTAATTTATTTATTTTACCAGTGTTTTTAGCAGTAGGGATTATTGACATAGTCATATCAGAAGAGAATAAAAATAATACTTTGAAAAATATTGTATGTTTTGGTATTTCAAGAAATAAATTAGTTTTATCAAAGATTATAGTGGGAACTATACTTTGTTTCTTATCATGGAGTATTATATTAATTACGTTTTTAGGTAGTGGATTAGCTTTATTTGGAACTGGACCTAATTTTTCTATAAGTATTTTAGGGGAGTTTATAACCAAATTATTTGTAGCTATGCCTCTTTGGATTGGAACTATAGCAGTAGGTACCTTTATGGGTTTTGTATGTAATAGTGGTAATATACTGGGCTTTTCATATGCCATGATATTTTTATTTTTAAAAAAGATAATTGCTATACTTTCACAATTAGTTTGGGATAAATTTAAATATGCCTATGATTTTCTTATTACAATTCAATTAGGCAACTTGGCTAAACCTAGCCTTACTAGTGAAGATATACGTTGGGCAATTTTAATAGGTATAGGTTATACATTAGTTTTTACCGCTTTAAGTTTAGTATATTTAAAAAATAAAGAAATTAGTTAGAAAGGATGGGTGACAAAACATGCAGTGGATTATTACAAATTTTCTTATAGTACTGGTGATAATTTTTGTCACCCTTTATGTTTTATTTTGTAAAGAGATTAAGAATATAAATGAACAACTGCACGTGATAAATAAATCTAATACTAATTCAAAGATAAAATTATCCTGGTGCAATAAGCATTTGAAGAGTTTGGTTTTGCAGATAAATAAAAATTTAGAGGAAAAACAAAAGGTTAAAGTAGAATATAAAAGAATGGATTTGGAGCTTAGGCAGGCAATAGCAAACATATCTCATGATTTAAGGACTCCTCTTACGTCTATAATGGGATATATACAGCTTATGGAGGATGAACATATATCTGATGATGAAAGGACACAGTATATAGACGTAATAAAAAATAGGACAAATTCTTTACAGATTTTGATATCAGAATTCTACGATTTATCGAGGCTCCAATCTGATGAGTATGTACTTGAGCTTAAGGCGCTGAACTTATCTAATATACTGTGTGATACCATGGCAGCTTTCTATTATGATTTTGTAAATAAAGGTATAGAGCCAATGGTTCAGATAGATGAAAAAGCAAAACTTATTATTGCTGATGAAAATGCAGTAAGAAGAATAATTTCTAATTTGATTCAGAATGCATTGAAATATGCAAAGAAGTTTGTACACATATCACTAAAGCAGGAGAAGGAAGTTATAGTTACAACTATTACTAATGATGCTTTATACCTAAGTGAGGAAGATGCAAGTCATTTATTTGAAAGATTTTTCACTGCAGATCGCACTAGAAGTGGGAAAGATACAGGTCTCGGCCTTGCTATAACAAAGTCATTGGTTGATAAAATGGGTAATAGTATTTATTCAGAACTTAAAGAGAGCAAATTTAGTATAACAATAAAGTGGAAAAACATAAATTAGTTATTAATGTGAAATTAATCTTGCAATCTGTAACCAACTTTAAATATAGTTTTAATGTTCTCTTTCAAATTTAACTTATCTCTAAGTCTTTGAATATGAATATCTACAGTTCTTGTTTCGCCGCCATAATCAAATCCCCATACTTTTTCTAGGATTTGGTCTCTAGTAAGTGCAATATTTTTATTTTGTAGAAGAAATACTAGAAGATCATATTCTTTTGGTGTAAGTTCAATTATGTTATTGTTAATTTTAACTATCCTTTGCTCTGTATATACATTTAAATGTTTAAATTGTATTATATCATCTTCTTTGCCGTATCTTCTTAATACCACTTCTATTCTAGCTAAGAGTTCAATTGTTTCAAATGGTTTAACTATATAATCATCTGCTCCTAATCTAAGCCCTTTTACTCTATCTAGTACAGATTCTTTGGCTGTAACAAATATAATAGGAATTCCTCTGTTTTTAATTTTTGTAATTAAAGTAAATCCATCGATTTTGGGAAGCATAACATCTAATAAGATTAAATCTAATTGATTACTTTCAATAATTTTTTTTGCTGAATCACCATCAGAGGCTTTTAATACCTTATATCCTACCATTTCAAGATTTATACATATTAAGTCTCTAATAGGAGCATCATCTTCCACTACTAAAATTTTTTTCATTGCTTCTTCCTCCATAATTATTTTGTATCTATTCCCTTTTTAAATGATATTATTTTTTTATTTTTATAATTAATTAATATAAAAAAAGATTTATTATAGTCATAACGATTATTAAAACTTAATAAGTAGTACTTATTGTAATCACCATATTTAAATACAGTAGTAAATCCATGGTCATTTAATTTATAATCATTAATGTCAATTTTTAGTTGTGAAAATAGGGGATTAGCTATACCAATTAATTCCTTTAGGTTAGGTTCTTTATCTATTTTTTCATAATTGCGTTCATTAGAAGAATATTCTATATTCAGTATTTCTCCATTGTTACAAGCAATTTCACAATGATAATTAATTTTGCTATCAGGATCAATCCAAGTGATTTGCCATTTTAGTATGTATTCGGTAAAATCAGGAGGAATTTCATTCTTACTCAATTGAATAAATTCCGAAAATTTATTTCTATCGATATTAACACCTAAGCCTTTATTAAAAACAGTAATAGCTTTGGTTATGGCTTTTTCTCTAGTGAAAACATTTGTACTGTCTAATTTATTATTTTTATTAAGGGTAATAAGATTTTTTTCGGAATATAGTTTATCTTCATAGTAATTTAAATGAAGTTCACAGCTACATAATATTAAGGGTAAAATCAATATAAGTAAAAGTAGTTTTAATTCTTTTTTCATAATACAATATTCTCCTTATTGAATGTTAGTAATACAGTAGTACCCTCATTAACTATACTATTAATGTCAAAATTTATTTTGTGAATACTGCATATTTCATTACATAAAGCTAATCCTAACCCAGCACCATTTTTAGCTCTATCTCTGGCCTTATCTACCATATAAAAAGGTTCTTTTATTTTATATAAATCATTCATAGGGATACCTATGCCATAATCTTTTATAGATAAAGTATATTGAGTGTCTTCATTATTTAAAATACCTGTAATTTCAATAATACCTGAATTATTAGAAGCTTTTATGGCATTGTCTAAAATGTTTATTAAGAGAATTGTTATTAGTTGTGAATCACCAGTAACAGTACAGTTCTGTATATTAACTTTTAAATTTATATTACTTTCTTTTATTTTATAACTTAAGGTTTTACAGGCAGTATTTATACATGTATTTATAGAAACATTATTTAAAATTAGTTTTTCTTGTTGTATAAGTCTTAATTTTAATAATGCAAGACTTAATTTCTCTAATCTTGTAGCTTCTGAATTTATGTAACTTAGGGCTTTAAATTTAACTTCTTCGTTTATATTACCTTTAATTAATAAATCTGAATATCCAATAATAGAAGTAAGAGGTGTTTTAAGTTCGTGTGTTAAGCTGTCAATAAATCTTTGTTGCGAAGCATTTAAATCCGTAAGCTTTTGAATATTTTCTTCTATAGCTTCAATCATAATATTAAAGTTTTTAGCTAAAGATGAAATTTCATCTTTTCTATTTTTAACATATATTCTTTTAGTATAATCACCTTGTGCCACTTCTTTGGATGTTTTACTAAGATGTACTATTGGAGTTGTAACTTTTTTTGAAATAAAATACATCCCAAGTGCAAGCAATAGTGTTATAAAAATATCTAATATCATAAAAAGTTGATAGTTTTCAATACGTTGTGTATATAAATAATTAATATTTTTTGTTAATACTAAGTTTAAAGTGGTATTTTGAATTTTAAATTTCGAGGTAATAAATAGGTAACGTTTATCATTAACTTGTCTTATTATAAAAGACCTCTCTTTTAGTTTTGAATTGATTATTTCTGGTCTAGAGGTATTTAACTTCAATTGTGAATTAGAAAAAATTAAGCTGTTATTATTATCATATATTTCTACAAAACTTGGTTCTGATTGAACATTAAAAACATAGCTGCTTATTATTAAATTTACCCAATCTTTTAATGTACTATTGGTGGATGTATAGTTATCTAATGAAGAATCTGCATTAAGATATAAAATTCCTTCTACACTTTTATGCTCATCTAGAGCTGCTTTTATACTTCTGTCAATACCTCTTTTGTGTATATTTTCAATAATAAATATTCCAGCACCGTTAAATAGTATAAGGAATAAAGTCATTGAATATATAAATATTCTCTTCCAAAATTTCATCTTATCACCATTACCTTTAAGTTTAGTTTAGCCTACATATATAGTATCATTTTAATTAAAATAAAGAAATGTTTAAAAATAAATTAAATTGCGTAATAAGGATACATTTGTATGTATATTTTATAAGCAGGCTATGACAGAATTTTATAATAGTTGTTTCAAAATTGTAAAATTTATAAAAATAAAGCACACTTAAGTATTTTAATTGGTAAATAAGAATTAAAACACTTAGGTGTACTTTATTTTTAAATAAGAGAACTAGTCTGTGTTACCTAAATATTCTTCTAAGGTAAGATTTTTATTTGTAATTTCTTTAGAATGTGTAATTCCAACATATCGTATATGCCAAGGTTCAAAATTATATTTTGTTATATCTTCTTTTTCTTTAGGATACCGAATTATAAAGCCATATTTATAACAGTTTTCTTTAAGCCATTCATAAGCTTTTGTGTTAACAAAGCCTTCATCTAGTGAAGAATATTCATCAGAAAGTACATCCATAGCTAAACCTGTTTGGTGTTCACTGGTTCCTGGCTTAGCTAAATATTTATCAGTGTTATTAGAAGACTGCTTATCATTATTATAAAGTCCTCTTTGGTATTCATAAGGCCTATAGCCAGAAACAGCTAATAGTGTTATGTTGTCTTTTGAGGCAGCTTGAAATAAACTTTCTAATGCTTCTGCAGCTTTTGATTCCATCTGTTTGACTTTAGGATCAGCATAATATATGAATTTAACATTTGGTATAGTAAGATTTTCAGGACGGTAGTTTTTGGTTACTGTATTGGTTTTATTTACTAATATAATATCAGTTTTATTGGATTTTTTATTTGTTTGGTCATTTTGAACTATTTGAGGTTTAGATGTATATTGAATTTTAGCATTATTATTCAATGAATTTAAGTTTGTATTTATAAATACTAAATTGAATATTATAAGTGATAAAAATATAGATAAAAATAAAGGTAATAATACAGTAGGCAGTATTTTTTTCATAATAACCATGCCTGCTACTCAAAATATGTTCAAATGTATCCATATTGAGATTCTTACTGTTTCAACGTACTCTGCCTTGCCTAAGCTACTACAGTTTGTATAGCACTCCACAGTCGTTAATTCCCCAAATAGCCTTGGGTACATATATAAGTGCTTGTTTAATTAAGCTATCTTATATTCTTTAGCATTAGCTAAATTTATTGATGCATTTAAATCTCTATCAATAGAAAGCCCACAACTGCATTTGTAAACTCTATCAGATAGTTTTAAATCTTTCTTATATGCTCCACAACAGCTACACACTTTACTACTTGGATAGAATCTATCAACTATTCTTACTTCAATATTATTTTGTTTGGCCTTTAAAATAAGCTTAGTTCTAAATTCATAAAACTTTTGCCCAGCAACCGCTTTAGCTAAATGTCTATTCTTCATCATTCCACTTACATTTAAATCTTCGATAGTTATAAAACTTGGTTTTTGTTTTATTAACTCATTCACTGTTTTATTTATGTAATCAGTTCTTATATTTGTAAGTCTTTGATGAAGTTTTTGTACCTTGACTATTTGTTTTTGGATATTTTGACGAGTAGCTTCTCCTTTCTCTTTTTTATTTCTTAATTTTAAACTTTCATATTTTCTTGAAAGCTTTCTTTGCTCACGTTTTAGTTTCTTTTCTTCTTTTTTAACTGTTTTAGTTTTGTTAATATTCTTTTTAGATAAACCATTATTACAAATTGCAAAATTTTTTAGTCCAAGGTCTACGCCTATTCCTTCTGAATAAGATTTATTGTCTAAATTAATAGCTTCTTCAACTAAAATTGAAACAAAATATCTATCTGCTTTTTGACTTACTGTACCACTTTTAACTATGGAGTTAACTGGAATGTATCCAAATTCTTTTAATCTAATCCAACCTAAAGTTGGTACTTTAACTCTATGTCTTTCAATAGTCCAATCTGTTTTGTTATTCTTAGGAAAGTAAGCTTTAACATCTTGATTTTTCTTTTTCTTAAATTTAGGGAAACTTGCTTTACCATCAAAAAACTTTTTAAAAGCTTTTTCTCCATTCATAATGGCTTGTTTAGTAGCTTTGGAAGACACTTCTTTAATTCAAGCTTTGTCAGGATGATGAGGAATATATTTGTTATTAAGCCATTTACAAAAATCCATACCACTAATAAATTTTTTCTCTTTTTCGTAAACTTCTTTATTATGAGCAATATAAAAATTGTATATGAACCTACTTACACCAATAGTTTTATGAATTTTAGTTATCTGTTCTTCTGTTGGTTTAATTTCTATTTTGTATGCTTTTTTCAACTTATTCATCTTCCTTTATCTTTTTCTTATATTTTCTTTGTATTGCTCATAAGTATAATATTTTCTATTTGTTGGTGTTATAAATGCTTTTAATATTCCTTCGTTATACCATCTTTGTAATGTTCTAACTGATACATTAATTAATTCTGCAAATTCATTTGGTTTATAGTTAATATTCTTCAAATGTACTCACTTCCTTTTCATGAGTGCATTTTACTATATTTAACTACTTTTATTTATATTTTAAATAACTAAAGATATCTCCTTAATATTATTTAAGTCAATGAAATACTCAATATATGAATAAGTATAGTGAAGCATGGTTTCGAAATTCTTTTGCAGTTGTTTCAGAAGTGTAAAATACTTATAAAAGTTTAATATATATAAATGATTAACCCACAAAAAGGTACAATGTGGTGGAATTATGAAATTTCTCCTCCATGACTTGCATAAAAGCTCTGAACAATAAATTTAATTTAAGAAATTCTAATCTTTTAGCCATATAAAATTATCTAACGCTCACATTCAGCGTCCTGCCTCAGATTCGCTAGCCTGGCGTCCTTGCCAGGCTTACGATAATTTTATCTGTCTAAAAGAAGAATTTCTAAAATTAAATTTAAACAGTTCCTTCGCTTCTTATGCAAGTCATTCCAGAGAAATTTCATAATTCAAGTAATATAATGCTTTTTGTGGGTTAATCATATAAATAGTTATATTACAATTTTAATAAGTAAAAAATATTAAAAAATGGATGAGGAAACTAAAAGTATTTTTCGTTTAGTTCCCAGTAGGTAGCAAATATTCTTCTAAAGTAATATCTGATTCCATAATTTCTTTAGATGCAGGTAACCCAATATATCTTATGTGCCAAGGCTCAAAACAATATCCAGTAATATTTTCTCTTCCTTTAGGATAACGGATTATAAAACCGTATTTATAACAGTTTTCTTTAAGCCAAGCATAGGCATTTGTTTGGCTAAAGCTATCATTTAGATAAAAGCATTCATCAGAAAGTACGTCCATAGCCAATCCTGATTGATGCTCACTAGTTCCAGGTTTAGCTACATATTCGGATGTAGCTTTGTCCGATGCACGGGTAGTATTTTTACTCTTCTTGTAAAGTTTATCTTGATATTCATAAGTTCTGTAGCCTGACACAGCTAGTAATTCTATGTTATCTTTTGAAGCAGAAAGGAATAGACTCTCTAGAGCCACGGCAGCGTCTATATCCATTTTTTTCACATTAGGATCTGCATAAGATATAAATTTTACTTTTGGAATTACAAGATTTTTTGGAATATATGATTTACTTAATTTATTTTTATCATTTATTAAAAGAATATTTGTTTTTTTGTTTGTTTGAGTACTGTTAACTTTAGTAGTGATATTGGGATTTGTCTCTTTAACTACAGTACTAGTGTTTTCATTATTTAAATTATTTTCTTTATCTTTTAAATCTGTAAAGGCATTTATTGAACAAATTATAGCTAAAACCAAAATCAAAGAACATAGTAATTTTTTCATTAACTTCTCCTTTCATATTTATCAGTCTGTAATCTCTAGTTTTTAATCTGCAAAAAAATTAGTAATGTAAAATGAAATAAATATAGTTGCAATTGATAAATATCAATAAGTTTAAATATCTACTATTTTTTATTAAGTCTATTTATAAAACCTATATATGTAAAGTATATCCTTTTATGTTTTTAATTATAAGCGCGTCCACTTTTAAAAATGACTTAGGATATTAAATTGTAATTTAATTACATTATATTATAAATGTTATTTGTAAGTCCATAGGGGCTTTGTGTTAAATAAGAAATCTGATTTTTTAAACAATTAGTTGATAGCACTAGAGTTATTGCTTATAATTTACTTAAAGTAAGTGTCTGCAACATGTAGACTGATAAAGGGAGATTTGAATGGAGTGGAATATAAAAAATTTTAACCAATTAAGTGTAGAAGATATATATGAGATATTACAAATAAGAAATGAAGTTTTTGTTGTAGAACAAAAATGTGCTTATCAGGATTGTGATGGTAAAGATAAACATGCATATCATTTATTCTATAGTCATAAGGGTAAAATTGTATCTTATTTAAGGATTTTAGAGAAAGGAATATCCTATAAGGAAATTTCTATAGGAAGGGTTTTAACTAAAAAAGAGTACCGGAATAAAGGTTTAATAAGGAAAGGCATGCTAAAAGCAATAAATTTTATAGAAGAAAATTTAGGAGAGAATTCAATTAGAATTTCAGCTCAGGAATACCTAAAGGATTTTTATAAAAGTTTAGGTTTTAAAGAAGTTTCTGAGGTTTATTTAGAGGATAATATTCCACATGTAGAGATGTTATACGGTTCTAATTAATATAGAATAGGGCTACTAGTTAAGCTCATTAGTTATATTCCTTATTCTGAATTTATAACTGGTATAAAAAATGTAAGCAAGAAAAATAAAAATGTAGATGTGTCTATATAAGATACATCTACATTTTTATTTTTAGTGTACATGGAAGATACATAATTTAAGCCATAATTGGAAAGAGAGCATATACTGCTGTAACATTAAAAACATACTTATGATGAATTTTACTATTTAGTACACTTAAAAAAACTGTCGTGCTTTATGTATAGTAGTACTCTGATAATTATTACTTACATCAAGTTTTTCTATAAAAGTAGTTATACATAGTGAACATAAAAATAGTATAGGAAAATTGTATCGTTGTTGTCCTTCAAAAACAAAAGCTATTAGTATAAAGAATGCGATATTAAAAAATGGTATAGAAGTTACATAATCAATTTTAGTTTCTTTTTTAAATAAACCAACTAATATTCTTTTTATATTATATATAACGAAAATAAAACCAAAGAAATTTAGTATATAAACATATCCGTTGAAAATAGTATTAATAAAGTTAGTTTTTAAAAAAGTTGAGTATTTTGTTGCTTCATTACTAGCCATTGTCCATTGATATATGTCTCCTGCACCGTGGAAAAAGGTGTTACGCAATCTAATTAAGCCTAGCTGGCAAAATCTAAGGGGATGATTCCATATCCATTTTTTTGCTTCTTTTTTAAATAAATTATCTAAGGAGGGACTTAACATAATCTGATCTACCTCATTTTGAGATTTATCTCTATACTTAAAATTATGTTCATAAAATTCTCTTTTTAAACTTTCAGATACGTATATGTTTGCAACAGGCATCCAAGCACCAGTTTTATTATTGCTGTTATTATTAATAAATAATACATATCCACCATTGTGAGACACAGGAATTATCAAATTGAATTTTTTGTAGTTTCTATAAGTCCAAGGAGCCACTACTATAAACATGAGTACAGTAGTAATAGAAAATAATTTAAAAGTTTCTTTCCTATTTTTACTTTTTAACCAATGAATTATTGAGATTATTATGGTATACATTAAAAAGAAGGGTTTAGTTAAGGCAGCAAGCCCTATAAAAATTCCCATAGTTATGTATCGGAGAGTAGCATTAAAATTACATAGTTGTAGGTAAATTATTACTGCTAGTAAAAATGTTATTAGTATCTCTGAGCCTAAAACATTATTATAGGCAATATAGTTTGGAATAAAAGTTATTATTGTATATGCTATATGTACTGAAAGCATATTTTTACACAACTTAAATAGTATAAATAAAATAATTATTAGAGTTACAGATGATAGTAAAACATTTAATATTTTACCTAAGAATATATTATTAGATCCCATTAGTTTATAAAAATAGCCTAGGGTATATGGATAGCCCATTGCTTGAAAAGCAGTAGGTTTTCCTAAATAGGAATGACCATTACCTGTAAAAATATTGGTAGCTATAATTTGATACTTTTTAAAATCTGAAACAGGATTGCAAGGTACATTTAATATAAAAGAAATACGAGTTAATATTCCTATAATAGTTATAAAAAATAGATATATTTTATCTAATTTATTAAGTTGAAATTTTTTATGTCTAGCAAATAGTGTTTTCATAGTTATCTCCCTAAAATTTATATTTAATAGCTATAACGTTACCGTTAATAAAAAAGGGACACGTATCCCTTAAATAATATTTAATCGTTACAATTATAACATCACGAACTATTTTGTACAATTCAACCATTTGGAACAAGATAGTTAAAATATTAAGCAAAATACAATAAAGTTAATTAGTTATAAAGTTAAGAGTTTAGAAGAAAAATATATGTAAAATTTAAATTTTATAGTTGTTCAGGGTATAGATGGCTTGATAACGGTTTCTAAAAAGCATAAACTATAAATTGTTAAAAGATAGATTGGAGTATATACAAAATCTTAGGGGGGAAAACTATGAATAAGATTGCATTTCTAGGTGGATTACTAATAGATGGTACTGGAAACGAACCTATAGAAAATTCATTAGTAATTGTTGAGGACAAAAAAATTCAGTATGCTGGGGTCATGATGGACATCGGTGATGATTTAGAAAAAATGGATATTACGGGAAAGACTATAATGCCTGGGTTAATTGACACTCACCTTCATTTTAGTGGAAATAGAACTGATGATGATACAGAGTGGGTGCTTGAGCCTGTTATACAAAAGACAATTGTGGCAGTGGCGCAAGCTCGTGAAGCCCTTGAACATGGATTAACATCTGTAGGTGAAATTTCTCGTTCAGGAATACATATTCGTAACATGATTGAAGAGGGGGTTATAGAAGGACCTCGTGTGGTTACGTCTGGACTTGGTTTTTGTAGAACAGCAGGACATGGAGATTCTCATAAGTTACCATTAGAATATAATAATGATTCACATCCATGGGCTGAACGTGTAGATGGACCTTGGGATCTTAGAAAGGCAGTGAGAAGAAGAATTCGTGAAAATCCTGATGCCATTAAGATATGGTCTACTGGTGGGGGGATTTGGAGACATGATGCAAAGGCTGATTCCCATTATTGCATGGAAGAAATTCAAGCAGTAGTTGATGAGTGTAATATGGTAGGATTACCTGTGTGGTCTCATGCTGAAGGTTATGAGGGAGCACTTAATTCTTGCAAAGCAGGGGTTGCTGCAATAATTCATGGACAGGAATTAAATGATGAGTGCCTTGAAATAATGAAAGAAAAAGATATAACTTTTTGTCCAACGCTGCAATTCTTTTATGAATGGTTTACTGTGTATGAACCACCGTATAGACCAGTTCATGATAATTATCCAGGTAAAACCACTGCTGAAAAAGAGCTGAACCGTATAATAGATAATTTACAGAAAGCAAATAAAAAGGGAATTAGAATTACCGTCGGATCTGACTCTTTCTGCAGCAGCTTGACTCCTTATGGTAAATATGCTATTACAGAGATGTATACACTTAATAAAGCAGGATTGACAGAGATGGAGACAATTATGGCAGCTACTAAGAATGGAGCTGAAATGCTTAGGATAAATGATATTACAGGTACTTTAGAAAAGGGTAAATTCGCGGACTTTTTAGTAATTAATGGCAATCCACTAGAGGACATTCATAATGTAGCTACTGATAAAATGGAAGTCATAATGAAAGAAGGTAAATTTGTTAAGAGAAAGGAATGAAAGCGTGAATAAAAAAATAAGGTTTGGTATTATAGGTACAAATAACATTACAGAGTGGTTTTTAAATGGAGCATTAAAATTAGAGAATTTTTGTTTGACAGCAGTTTATTCAAGAAATGAAGAAAAAGGAAGAAATTTTGCTGAAAAATATGGAGTAACTAACGTGTTTACAAATTTAGAGGACATGGCAAAAAGTAACTTAATAGACGCCGTTTATATTGCATCACCTAATGCGCTTCATAAAGAGCAGAGTGTGCTGTTTTTAAAAAATAAAAAGCATGTATTATGTGAAAAAGCTTTTGCATCTAACAGCATGGAAGTTGAAGAAATGATAGAAACTGCTAGAGAAAATAATGTACTCTTGATGGAAGCTATGAAAACAACTCATTTCCCTAATTTTAAAGTTGTTAAGGAAAACCTACATAGAATAGGTAAAGTAAGAAGGTATTTTGGTAACTACTGTCAGTATTCATCCAGGTATGATAAGTATAAAGAGGGTATAGTATTAAATGCATTTAATCCTCAGTTGTCTAATGGAGCATTGATGGACATAGGAGTTTATTGTATTCATCCAATGGTAAATCTATTTGGAAAGCCAAAGGCAATAAAGGCCAATGCCTTAATGTTGGAATCTGGAGTAGATGGTGAGGGCAGTGTACTATTTAAATATGATCATATGGATGCTTTAATTACATATTCAAAAATTGCTAACTCATATGTGTCGTCAGAAATTCAAGGAGAAAAAGGCAGTATAACAATAGAGACAATTAATAATTTTCAAAAGGTAAAAATACTGCTTAAAGATGGAGAAGAAGAAGATTTGACGCAGGTTCAAATAAAAGATGACATGTATTATGAAGCACAACATTTTATAAATTTAATAAACGAAAATAAAACTGAATCCGATGTTAATTATTACCAGAATTCTAAATGGGTTATGGAAATAATGGATTCTATAAGAAAGGAAATCGGATTGGTCTTTCCATCAGATAAAAAAAATAAGTAGTTATTTTTTAAAAGCACGTGTATTTTTAATATAAATATATGTGCTTTTATTTTAATAAAATTACTCGTTCATTTTTGTTAAAAATATTAAGTAATATAGAAATTTTTCCGAAAATACTGTACAATTCTTATATAGTAGTGAATTTTAGGTTAAAACAGTGAAATACATATGGCTCATTGTAAAACTAATAATTCAAGAAAGGGTATATTAACCTAAGAAAATAAAGTTTATGGTTTTAGATGTAGGTTTATTGCAGCTGAAACTTAGAAAATATTATTCATAGGATTATGTGTTTCCATGTACCATTTTGCTACAAGTGGGGAGCATTACGTTAGATAGCTATGAGTAAATTTTAATTTTTATAAGGGGGAAATTTTTATGGAAAGATATGAACCTGTAAGTAAAAAGTGCAATTTTATGTTGCATGGAGCAGATTACAATCCAGAACAGTGGATGCACATTCCGGGCATTTTGAATGAAGACATGAGACTTATGAAGCTTGCAAATTGTAATGTAGTGTCAATAGGTATGTTCTCTTGGAGCTTCTTGGAACCAGAGGAAGGAAAATTTGAATTTGCATGGCTAGATGAGATTATGGATAAGTTGTATAGTAATGGAGTTCATGTAATACTTTCTACTCCAAGTGGGGCTAGGCCAGCATGGATGTCTCAAAAATATCCTGAAGTATTGAGAGTTAAAGAAAATAGAATTAGAAATCTTCATGGAGAACGTCACAATCATTGTTATACATCCCCAATTTATAGGGAGAAAGTTCGCATAATCAATACGAAGTTAGCAGAAAGATATAAAAATCATCCTGCACTTATTATGTGGCATGTATCTAATGAATATGAGGGAGAATGTCATTGTGAATTATGCCAACAGGAGTTTAGGCAATGGCTTAAAGTAAAATATAATGGTGATTTAGATAAGTTAAATAAAACATGGTGGACAGGTTTTTGGAGTCACACATATACTGATTGGTCTCAAATAGAATCACCGGCACTACAGGGAGAAATTAATTTACACGGATTAAATTTAGATTGGAGAAGGTTTGTTACATATAAAACCTTAGATTTCTTTAAAACAGAAACTATTCCATTGAGAGAAATTACACCAGAAATACCCATAACAACAAATTTTCATGAGTATGTAGATATAGCAAATAGCATAAATTATTGGGAGTTTGCTCCTTACTTAGATGTGATTTCGTGGGATAACTACCCTTATTGGCATGGTCAGCGTCCAGAGCCTTTAGAGGCATGTAGAAGAGCGTTTATACATGATATAAATAGGTCTTTAAAAGGTGGAAAGCCATTCATGATGATGGAGAGCTCTCCTAGTGCAACTAATTGGCAACCAGTAGCTAAATTAAGAAGGCCCGGTATGCATATTTTAGGTTCAATTCAGGCTATAGCACATGGCTCAGATACTGTTCAATATTTTCAGTGGAGAAAAAGTAGAGGGTCTTCTGAAAAATTTCATGGAGCAGTAGTTGATCACTGTGGGCATGAAAATACTAGGGTGTTTAAGGAAGTTTCAAAAGTTGGAGAAATATTATCTAAACTTAATTCTGTTGTTGGGACTTCAGTAGATTCAGAGGTAGCAGTAATATACGATTGGGAAAATTGCTGGGCAATGGAAGACGCTCAGGGTCCAAGAAAGGAAAAAAAGGATTATTTTGAAACCTGTGTAAATCACTATAAGGCCTTTTGGCACATGGGAGTGCCTGTAGATGTAGTGAGCATGGATGTAGATTTTTCAAAGTATAAGTTAGTTGTAGCGCCTATGCTGTATATGGTTAGAAGGGGTGTGGGTGAAAGAATAGAGGAGTTTGTGAAAAATGGAGGTACTTTTGTAACTACATACTGGAGTGGCATAGTAGATGAAAATGATTTATGCTTCCTTGGAGGATTCCCAGGACCACTTAGAAAGGTTACTGGAATTTGGTCTGAAGAAATAGATGCCTTATATGATGGTGAAGTGAATTATGTTGAGTTTGAAAATAATAATGAATTGGGTATGGCAGGAAAATATGAAGCTAGTATATTTTGCGATTTAATTCATGCAGAAACAGCTAAAGTGCTTGCCAAATATAAAAATGACTTTTATGCGGGAATGTCGGCTGTCACAGAAAACCTTTTCCATAATGGAAAGGCTTATTATATAGCCTTTAGAAGTAATGAGGAGTTTCTTTTAAACTTCTATGAAAAGATAGCTAAAGATTGTAATTTGAAAAGAGTAATAAATACTGAATTACCATATGGAGTTACCGCGCAAATGCGTACAGATGGAGAGAATAAGTTTATATTTGTTTCTAACTTTACGCCAGATAAAAAGAGCGTGAATTTAAATGGAATGATATTTAGAGATATGGAGACTGGAAATAAAGTGGAGAACTCTTTAGAGTTAGACAAATATGGAATAAGAGTATTACAAAAAATTAACTAACTTAAAGACCGATTTTCATCTCATTAGGCACATTCAAATAAATAACAAGTCAGTATGCTAGTCTATTTTGCGCCATACTGCGTCAGCAGAACCCACCGATAGTTCTACTAGCGGCGGAACTTGCTTCCTTGTCTGACACAAAATATACCAGCATCTTTGACTTGTTATTTATTTTCATGTACCTTATATGAATTTGAAAAAATATAATGTAATTGAATAATTACCAATTAAATGGATAGAATTCATTGTATATAAATGTTTTAAAAGAGGAAGGGAGAGTACAATGAATAAAGTTACATTAATTGGAAGATTAACTAAAGATACGGAGTTAATAGACTTAAATGAAAGTGATAGGAAAGGCCTTGGATTTACTTTAGCTGTAGATAGGAGACGTAAAAATATAAATGGAGAAAGAGAAGCAGATTTTATTCCAGTTATTTATTTTACAAAGCATTATGATAGTTTAGTAAAATATTTATTAAAGGGACGATTGATTGCTGTGAGTGGTAGAATTTCTATATATTCAAAAGATCAGCAGGACGGAACTAGAAGATATTATACCAGTGTGGTAGCGGATGAGATTAAGTTTCTTGAAAGTAAGAAAGAATCAGCAGTATAAGAAAATTATGACTTTGTCATAATTTTCAGAGGGTTAGTGGACCAGTGTGCTAGAGGGCTAGTAAAGGATGATTTTCCGTAACATAGTGGAGGAAAATCATCCTTTACTAGGTCGTATTCCTCCCTAAATAAACTATGAATGAACTGAAAAATCACACTTTAAGGGAATGAAAAAATTGGAATTGGGGACTATGGAACTAGCCTTAGAACTTCTTATGTTTGCGGATTTCAATTTCCGTTAAGAAACCTTCCTGTTTGAGGGACGTAAGGAGCGAGTTAAGGTTTTAGGGGATTGAAATCTGCAAACATGTAGAAGGCCTTAGCGTACTGTGATTAGTCCCAAATTCCAATTTTTTTATGGACTTAAAGTGTGATTTTTCTTACGGTACTTGCTTTGCATTTTATTTTTGTTGCGTGGTAAGTTTTTTTAAAGCTTCGGATAGTTTTTTCCAGTCTTTAGAGTACATATCTTTAAAATCTTCACTTCTATTGTACGTGAGTGAAGAAGGATGATACATTGGGAAAATGTATCTTTTTATTTCCTCATTAAAATAAAGTTCTCCATGACAGCTTCCTATGCTACTAAAGGTTGTAAGTCTCTTAAGTGGGACATTGCCAAGGGTTACTATTAGTTTTGGATTGGCCAATTTGATTTCTTCATCTAATAGGTGTCTAAATAAATTTATCTCAGAAGTTTTTGGAGGACGGTTGCTTATAGTTTCTCTTCCATTTTTCGAAAGCTTCTTTTTTATAGGCCTAAAAAAGCAGGTATTTGTTATTCGTATCTCTTTTCTACTAATGCCTATAGATTTTAGATAGTTTTCAAAGGTTTTGCCAGCAGTGCCTACAAAAGGTTTACCTGTTTCCACTTCTGTTTTACCAGGAGCTTCGCCTACGAATAAGATATCACAAGGCACAGGTCCATCACCAGTTATCCATCCACCTATATGATCTTCTTTATAATTATCGGATATATTTTTAATTGCATCTTTTATCTCTTCAAGAGTCATTTTGCTGAAGGTCACCTCTTTTCTTTATTTATGCACATTCAAATAAATAACAAGTCAGTATGCTAGTCTATTTTGCGTCATACTGCGTCAGCAGAACCCATAGTTCCTACTAGCTGCGGAACCTGCTTCCTTGTCTGACACAAAATATACCAGCATCTTTGACTGGGTATTTCTTTTCATGTACCTTATGTAAGTAAGAAAAAATACTTATATATTTATATCAGTTTATCTAACATTGATTAATATAAAATAGTATTTTCGTAAATATTAAAGGAGATTTGAAAAAATTCTAGCTATAGCCTCCATAAACTTTTTGTACAAAGGTGTATTTTCAAAATAGTTATAATTAGCTAAAGTACTTTGTTCTAGATCATTTATAAAAATAGCTTCGAGGTTTTCCGTGGAGAATTTATCATATATAACTGCATTTATTTCATAGTTTAACTCAAAGCTACGGATATCCATATTAGCAGTGCCTACAGTAGAAATTTCTCCATCTATGGTCATAAATTTTGAGTGCATAAAGGCATCTTTTCTATAAAGATAGATTTCAATACCGTATTTAGCTAATTCTGAAAGATAAGTTTTAGAGGCATAATAAACAGTAAAGTGGTCATAGCGACCCGGAAATAAAATTTTTATCTTAATGCCACTTAAGGCAGCTATTTTTAAAGCATTCATCACACTATAATTTGGAACAAAATATGGTGTGGCTATGTAAATATGATCTTCTGCTAGAGAAATCATTTTAATAATTACTTGCATAATAGATGCATTTTCAGAATCAGGGCCACTTTTGACTAATTGCATTATTTTTCCTTTAAAATTATCAGGAGTAGGGAAATAGGATTCAAAATCATTATGCCAAGGAAATGTATTTTGGCTTTTTTTAACCATGAAGAAATCGTCAAAAAATGAAGCCTGAAGCCCAAGCACCGAGTCACCCTGAATCATTAAATGTGTATCTCGCCAGTAGCCTAATTTACTTTTACCTAAGTATTCATCCCCTATATTTATGCCACCTAAAAATCCTATTTTGCCATCGATAATAGCTATTTTACGATGGTTTCTATAATTTAATTGAGTGTTTATTTTTTTAAATAAAGGTGCTAGAAAGTAAGTATAAAAAACTACATCTACTCCTGCAGCTTTTAACTGGTTTATGAAATCTTTTTTTATAGTAGGAGAACCTACCTTATCTATAATAAAACGTACTTCTACTCCTTCTCTAGCTTTTTCTATTAATATGTTTTTTATCTCATTTCCTATTGTGTCATTTTTAACTATATAGTATTCAAGATGTATATGATGTTTTGCATTTTTCAGACAATCTTTTAATATTTTGAATTTTTCTTCACCAGTGGTAAGTATTGATATATCATTATCTATAAAAACGGGACAATTATTATTATTCATTATTAATTGTATAAGAGAAGGATACTTGACATTTCTTATATGACATAAAGTTTCAGATACAAGTTTGTGAGTACGTTGAGTGTTTTCGGTGTTTAATTTATGTTTTTTCCAATTCCTTCCCGCAAATATATATAAAAACAAACCTATAGGAGGTAAAATTAATAATATTAATAGCCATGCTATAGTTTTTTCGGGTCTTCTACGTTCTAAAATTATAACTATTATAGATATTACTGCGTTAATTATAAAAAACCAAGAAAGTATTTTTATAAGGTTAGTATTCATAAGGCCTCCTCCTTTAAATATAACTGTGTAGAAATATAATATCAATTATTTTTAAATATTTCAAAGGAATTCCTGCAAATTTATAGAAATACTGTATAATATGTAAATTGGTATTAAGGTTTATGGAGGGAATTATGAAGTTAGAATTTATAAAAAATTTAAGTGGAAAAGAAATTTTAGCTAGAAATATACTTTCTAGTGATGGAAGTGTACTTTTAAAAAAGGGAAGTACATTAACTCTAAGTTATATAAGGCAGCTAGAAGCTAATGGAATATATCTTGTATACATAAAGGATGACACATTTACTGATGTAGATACTAAGGAAAATGGCGAAATAGATAGATTAAAATCCTCTAGTTTAAATGAAATACCTTTCCTATTCCAAAATATATTATCAGGAACTAAATCTCAAATTAAGGAAAGTTTAGGTAATATTCAAAATATTATTGATTATATTTTTGAACAAAATAATTTAAATACCAATTTATATGAAGTAAAGTTATATGATGATTATACATATATACATTCTCTAAATACAGGGATAATGGCTACATACTTAGGGGTTAAATTAGGGTGGGATAAGGAAAAAGTTAGAGAACTTGGCATATGCGGTATTCTTCATGATATTGGAAAGACAAAAATCCCCAGTAGTGTAATAAATAAAAAGGGAGATTTAACTAAAAATGAATTAAATGTAATAAGAAAACATCCTATATTTGGAGGAGAAATATTAAGGAGTAAAGGTATTTTTTCTAAGGACATTATTTTAGGGGTTTTACAGCATCATGAGAAAATTTTAGGTACAGGGTATCCTTTTGGATTAAAGGGAGATGAAATTTGCGATTATGCAAAAATCATAAGTATTTGTGATGTTTTTACTGCTGTAAGTTCTAATAGGAGCTATAGAAATAGGTTTTCACCTAATGAGGCCTATGAATTAATACTTAGTAATTCAGGTATAATGTTTGAACCAAAGTACGTAGAAAAGTTTAAGCAATGCTTTGCTATATATCCTTTAGGATGTAAACTAATATTGTCTAATGGTTTAGAGGGATATGTAGTTGAACAAAATGAAAATTTCCCAGACAGGCCAATAATAAGAGTTACATGTGGGGAATCTAAAAAGAATAATGTTTATACATATGATATGAATCTTTTGGATAATCCAAGCATTACAATAGTCGATGTTTACCATGAATAAGTACGATTGTTAACTGTTTATTTCATGGTAAATGCATATAAATTTTAAAATGATGTTGAATTTCCACATCATTTTATATTATAATTGGTATATACAACATAACAACATGTGAATATGATAATATTTATTTATAGCGGGAGGTAATATTTTGAGAAAAATTTGTAAGGATAGTCCACTTCCACTGTATTATCAAATAAAGCAATTATTGCTTGACATGATAGAAGATGGAGAATTAATTCCAGGAGAATTAATACCTCCTGAAAGAGAAATATGCCAGCTTCAAGAAGTAAGTAGAATGACTGTAAATAAAGCAATAATGTCTTTAGTAAATGAGGGAGTTTTATATAGGGAGCAGGGTAAAGGAACTTTTGTTGCCTGTCCTAAGGAGAAACAGCAATTGCAACTAAAGGGTTTTACAGAGCAAATGGAGGAAAAAGGACTTAAGTCTAGTTCGAAGATAATATCCTTCAATGTAAAGAAAGCTACAAATCAAATAAAATGTGTTTTGAAACTTCCGAAAGATCAAGAAGAAGTAATAGAAATAAATAGATTAAGAATTATTGAACAGGACCCTTATGCTTTGGAAAAAGTTTTTATACCTTGTTATATGTGCCCAGATTTAACAAAAGAGAGCTTAGATGGAAAGTCACTTTATGAAATACTAAGAGAAAAATATAGTTTTAATTTAAAATTTGCAAAACAAACAATAGAACCAATAATGTTAAATGAGTTTGAAAGTCAATTATTAAATCAAGAGGATAATTCTCTTGCACTAATGTTTAAAAGAACAACTTATTTAGAAAATGATATACCCATAGAGCATACTAGGGAAATATACAGAAGTGACAAATATAAATATGAGATAGTACTTACTTAATATGGGAGATGATAGCATGAAAATAATAAGGAATGGAAAAATAATACTTGAGAACAAAGTTCTAAAAAATAAAGCATTATTTTTCAAAGAAAAAATTTTAGATATAATAGATGAAAAAAATTTAGAACAGTATATTAATAAGAATAATATAAAAGGATATGAGATTATAGATGCAAAGGGCTACTATATTTCACCAGGCTTTATAGACATACACGTTCATGGTTGTGGGGGTAGCGACACTATGGATGGAACTTTAGAAGATGTAAAAACCATAAGTAGGAATGTGTGCAAAAATGGAGTAACAGCATTTTTACCTACTACTATGACTATGGCTAAGGAGAAGATTTATAAAGCGTTGAATGCTATTAGAGAAAGCATGGGTAGTATAGCAGAAGGAGCAAAAATTTTAGGTGCACATATGGAAGGTCCTTTTATAAATCCGAAATATAAAGGTGCACAAAATGAAAAATACATAGAAAAACCAGATTATGATTTCATTAAAGACTATTTAGACACAATAAAAATCATAACTTTAGCACCGGAAATGGACGAGAAATATCAGTTTATAAAAAAGGTTAAAAAGGATACAAATATAATATTATCTATAGGTCATACAGATGCTACTTATGAACAAGCCATAGAAGCTATGGAGTTAGGAATTACCCATGGAACACATACATTTAATGCTATGACACCACTACATCATAGAAAACCTGGGGTTGTAGGAGCAATAATGAATAGTAATGTTAGTTGTGAATTAATAGCAGATAAAATACATGTGCATCCAGGTGCATTTAATGTACTAATAAATGTAAAGGGTTTTGACAAAGTAGTATTAATTACAGATTGTATGAGAGCAGGAAATTTAAATGATGGAAATTATGATCTTGGAGGACAAAAGGTAATAGTAAAGGATAACTCTGCAAGATTGGAGGATGGAACACTAGCTGGAAGTATTTTAAATCTAAATAACGGAATAAAAAATATACTTGAAAATACAAATCTAAAAATACAAGAAGTAGTGGCCATGGCTAGCATAAATCCAGCTAGAGTTATAAGTGTAGATAAGAGAAAAGGAAGCATAGAAATAGGAAAGGATGCGGATTTCACTATTTTTGATGAAAAATTTAATATAAAGGCTACTATAGTGGAAGGAAACGTAGTTTTTAGGGCCTAAGAAATAGTAAGTAATATGTAGAATGATATAGCTTATATTTTAATATTAGCACATAGTTTATATCTTAAGGCACATTCAAATAAATAACAAATCAGTATGCTAGTGTATTTTGCGTCATACTGAGTCAGCAGAACCCACCGATAGTACTAGCTATGGAACCTGCTTTCTTGTCTGACACAAAATATACCAGCATCTTTGAAATGTTATTTCTTTTCATGTACCTAAATAATATTAATAGTAAATAATATAAAGGAGAAGGGAATAGAATATGAGGATAATAATTGTAGAAAATTACGAGGAAATGAGCAAAAAAGCAGCTATAATGATGGCAAGTCAAGTTATATTAAAGCCCAATAGTATACTAGGGTTAGCTACAGGCAGTACTCCAATAGGCATGTACAAGGAATTAATTAACATGTACAAGAATAGAGAAGTAGATTTTTCTAGTATAAAGACTTTTAATTTAGATGAATATTATGGTTTGGAAAAAAGCAATGAACAAAGTTATCATTATTATATGAATAAAAACTTGTTTAATCATATAAATGTTGGTGAAGAAAATATTAACATACCTAATGGAATGACAGAAAATATAGAAAAAGAATGTTTAGAGTATGATAAAAAAATAGAAGAGGTTGGCGGCATAGACATACAAGTATTAGGTATAGGTGGGAATGGCCATATAGGATTTAATGAACCAAATGCTACCTTTGAGACTGGAACACATCTAGTTAATTTAAATGAAAAAACAATAAAGGACAATTCAAGATTCTTTAATTCCATGGATGAAGTTCCTACAACAGCAGTAAGTATGGGAATAAAGACAATAATGATGTCTAAAAAGATTTTATTATTAGCAAATGGAAAAGGAAAGGCAGAGGCTATAAGAAAAACTATAGAAGGTAAAATAACTCCAGAAGTACCAGCTTCAATTCTTCAATTACATAAAGATGTAACATTTATAATTGATAAAGAAGCTGCTAGCGAATTAAGTACAATGGAATATAATTACTAATAATATAAATTATACAATTAAATCATAAAAAGGTACAATGAGGAGGAATTATGAAATTCCTCCTCCATGACTTGCATAAGAGTTCGAAACAATAAATTTAAACAGTTCCTTTGCTTCTTATGCAAGTCATTACAGAGAAATTTCATAATTCAAGTAATGTAATACTTTTTGTGGGATAATCATTATATTGTAAAACCTTGCGGTATAGCTTAGTAGAATACGAATTAAAGCAAAAGCTTTTACGAGGTGGAGGAAGTAGGAATCCCCATGCCCTTGTGGCTGGAGTAAGCTCACAAAGTAGCCTGGTGTATCAATACTAGATATATTGAGAAAAAACTAGAAATAATCCGAAAAAGGAGTTTAATTTTAATTATTAAAGTATTGAATGCGTAAACACATAAAATATTATGATAAAATATCACTTGTCGCTAAGAAACGACAAGAAAATTTAATAAAAAATGTTTTATAAAAGTTGACAAAGTCGAATTTAAGTGATATAATAAAAGAAGTCGCTTAAAAACGGCAAACTGGTCTTTGAAAATTAAACAGAGATGATGATGATGAATCATAAAGTCAGTGAATTTGAGTTTGAGATTGAACTTTTAAATTGAGAGTTTGATCCTGGCTCAGGACGAACGCTGGCGGCGTGCCTAACACATGCAAGTCGAGCGATGAAGTTCCCTTCGGGGAACGGATTAGCGGCGGACGGGTGAGTAACACGTGGGCAACCTGCCTCAAAGAGGGGAATAGCCTCCCGAAAGGGAGATTAATACCGCATAAAATTACGAAATCGCATGGTTTTGTAATCAAAGGAGCAATCCGCTTTGAGATGGGCCCGCGGCGCATTAGCTAGTTGGTAAGGTAAAGGCTTACCAAGGCGACGATGCGTAGCCGACCTGAGAGGGTGATCGGCCACATTGGAACTGAGACACGGTCCAGACTCCTACGGGAGGCAGCAGTGGGGAATATTGCGCAATGGGGGAAACCCTGACGCAGCAACGCCGCGTGAGTGATGAAGGCCTTAGGGTTGTAAAGCTCTGTTATCTGGGACGATAATGACGGTACCAGAGGAGGAAGCCACGGCTAACTACGTGCCAGCAGCCGCGGNAGATTAAAACTCAAAGGAATTGACGGGGGCCCGCACAAGCAGCGGAGCATGTGGTTTAATTCGAAGCAACGCGAAGAACCTTACCTAGACTTGACATCCCAAGAATACTGTGGAAACACGGTAGTGCCCTTCGGGGAACTTGGTGACAGGTGGTGCATGGTTGTCGTCAGCTCGTGTCGTGAGATGTTGGGTTAAGTCCCGCAACGAGCGCAACCCCTATTGTTAGTTGCTACCATTAAGTTGAGCACTCTAGCAAGACTGCCTGGGTTAACCAGGAGGAAGGTGGGGATGACGTCAAATCATCATGCCCCTTATGTCTAGGGCTACACACGTGCTACAATGGTCGGTACAACGAGACGCAAGACCGTGAGGTGGAGCAAATCTCAAAAACCGATCTCAGTTCGGATTGTAGGCTGCAACTCGCCTACATGAAGCTGGAGTTGCTAGTAATCGCGAATCAGAATGTCGCGGTGAATACGTTCCCGGGCCTTGTACACACCGCCCGTCACACCATGAGAGCTGGTAACACCCGAAGTCCGTGAGGTAACCGTAAGGAGCCAGCGGCCGAAGGTGGGATTAGTGATTGGGGTGAAGTCGTAACAAGGTAGCCGTAGGAGAACCTGCGGCTGGATCACCTCCTTTCTAAGGAGAACATGAAAAGGAAGTCACCTTTTCGTAAATTATGACAAGTTCACTGAAATCTCTGTTTAATTTTGAGAGACCAGATCTCTCATCAGTAGCTAGACGCTATGAAATTAGCAAACTAGCAACTGAAAAGTTGTTCTTTGAAAATTGCACAGTGAAGAAAGTAGAAATTATTACAATTGTGATGATTTCACTGGAGAATCAATTATAGAAACAAACTTATTAGATAATCTAATAAGTGCTAATTTGCAACAAAATCAAAGATTTTAAGATGAATTAAGGAAACTCAATCAGCAGAGCTGATGAGTGTTAATTTGTTACAAAATCAGAGATTTTGACAAATTATACAGGTCAAGCTACAAAGGGCGCATGGCGGATGCCTTGGCACTAGGAGCCGACGAAGGACGTGATAAGCTGCGATAAGCTGTGGGTAGGCGCAAATAGCCTGTGAACCACAGATTTCCGAATGGGGCAACCTGCTCAGCTACGCTGAGTACTGTATGCTGAATTCATAGGTATACAGAGGCAAACCCGGGGAACTGAAACATCTAAGTACCCGGAGGAAGAGAAAGAAAAATCGATTTCCTAAGTAGCGGCGAGCGAACGGGAAAGAGCCCAAACCTAAGTCTTCGGATTTAGGGGTTGCGGATAGATCATAACGTCTTAGATTTTCTAATCGAAGAGAGCTGGAACGCTCCACCACAGAAGGTAATAGTCCTGTAGGTAAAAGAAATATAAGATAGATCTACTCCAGAGTACCACGAGACACGTGAAACCTTGTGGGAAGCTGGGAGGACCACCTCCCAAGGCTAAATACTACCTAGTGACCGATAGTGAAGAAGTACCGTGAGGGAAAGGTGAAAAGAACCCCGGGAGGGGAGTGAAATAGAACCTGAAACCGTGTGCCTACAAACTGTCGAAGCACTTTACATGTGTGACGGCGTGCTTTTTGTAGAACGAGCCAGCGAGTTATGGTATGTAGCAAGGTTAAGCACTTAAGGTGCGGAGCCGCAGGGAAACCGAGTCTGAATAGGGCGATTAGTTGCATGCTGTAGACCCGAAACCGGGTGACCTATCCATGGCCAGGTTGAAGCGGAAGTAAAATTCCGTGGAGGACCGAACCACGTTGGTGTTGAAAAACCATGGGATGAGCTGTGGATAGCGGAGAAATTCCAATCGAACTCGGAGATAGCTGGTTCTCCCCGAAATAGCTTTAGGGCTAGCGTCAGGTAATTGAGTAATGGAGGTAGAGCACTGAATAGGCTAGGGGGCATATCGCTTACCGAACCTTATCAAACTCCGAATGCCATTTACTTTTATCCTGGCAGTCAGACTACGAATGATAAGATCCGTGGTCAAGAGGGAAACAGCCCAGACCATCAGCTAAGGTCCCAAAGTGTAAGTTAAGTGGTAAAGGATGTGGGATTTCTAAGACAACTAGGATGTTGGCTTAGAAGCAGCCACTCATTTAAAGAGTGCGTAATAGCTCACTAGTCAAGAGATCCTGCGCCGAAGATGTCCGGGGCTCAAACTTACCACCGAAGCTATGGATATACTATGTATATGGTAGGGGAGCTTTCTGTACGGGTTGAAGTCGTACCGTAAGGAGCGGTGGACTGTACAGAAGTGAGAATGCTGGCATAAGTAGCGAGAAATGAGTGAGAATCTCATTGGCCGAAAATCTAAGGTTTCCTGAGGAAGGCTCGTCCGCTCAGGGTTAGTCGGGACCTAAGCCGAGGCCGAAAGGCGTAGGTGATGGACAATCGGTTGATATTCCGATACCACCATGATCCGTTTGAGAAATGGGGTGACGCAGTAGGATAGGATGTGCGCACTGATGGATGTGCGTCTAAGCACTTAGGATGATTGAACAGGCAAATCCGTTCAATCTTAAGTCTGAGGTGTGATGGGGAGTGAAATTTTAGTAGCGAAGTATCCAATTCCACACTGCCAAGAAAAGCCTCTATCGAGGAAAATGGNAACCCTTAGATAAATCTAAGGGTTTTTTGTTGTAAAAAACGTTAACTTATTATTTTTCTATACAATAAGCTAATATTTTCTATATAATCAAAATAATAAGTTCCAAGTGGTAAGGATAACTTTAAAAAGTTTTGAAAAGAGTTTAAATGTGGCAATTAAGATATAAAATAACCCCCTTTTAGCAAACGAAGTAGTTTGGTAAACTTAGTTACTTATAATTTACTAAAAGGAGTTTAATTGTAATGGATTAGTTGTATATTAAATTTTTATGATATCATTAATCTTGTGAGCTACGTTTTTAAGGTTTTCGGCATTGCTAGCTAATTCTTCGCTGGTTGCTGCAGTTTCAGTTACTGAGTCAGATATAGTTTTAAATTTGTTTATGACATTTTCAGTTGTAAAGGATATTTCTTTATTAAAATTTACAACATTGTTAGTTTCACATACCATGGATTTTGTGAATTCATCTATTGAATGTATATCTTTATTAGATGATTTTAATTGTTCTACCATATTGTTAAGGCTTTCAACTGTAGAGCTTAATATATTATTACCATTTTTAATTTTGTCATTATTTCCTATCATATGATCTTCTACTTCTCTAATATGTATTTTTAATTCACTTATAATTTTTTCCACATCTTCCAGGGAAGCGTTAGTGCTTTCAGCTAATTTTCTTATCTCATCAGCTACTACTGCAAAACCATTTCCTAAATCTCCAGCTCTTGCTGCTTCAATGGAAGCATTTAATGCCAATAAATTAGTTTGCTCGGAAATACTTCTAATAATTAATAGTATATTATCTACTTCTGCAGACTTTTGTTGAAGGATATTTGTGGAATCCAAAGTTACATCTATGCTTGAGGCAATTTCTTGTATTATATCTAGAGTTTTCCCTAAGGAGTTCTGATTTTCATTTGATACCTCAATAAGTTTTGATGATGTTTCGCTAGTATTGCTTATATTTGAGGAAATGCTTTTGGTATTTTCAAGAAAATTATTTAGTATAGATATATTTTTCGAGGTTTTTTCTAATATACTTTTAGAATCTTCTGTTAAAGTATAACCTGTATTAGCTATATTTTGAATAGAAAGACTTTCTTGATTTGCTATATCAGCCAAAACTTTACTAGATTCAAGTATGGATTTTGAGCAGTCAGAGGATTCGTCTAGTATATTTTTCATGTTATTACGTTCTATGGTCAGTTCATTTTCATTTTCATCTATTTTTTTCAATAGATTAGCAGCAAAATAAGCAAATGCATAAATACCTAATAAGGTTAGTATAACAGTTATTCCCCTTATAAGTAATTCAGAAGTACGTAGATTTCCTTGAGGAAGGATGCTAGAATTAAACTTCCAAACAATTGATACACTTATTACTGCCATGACAATGGAGGTTGTCAGCATTTTTAAGTCTAAAAACAATGCACCTAGTATCACAAAATAAAATATAAACCACCACAGATCTTTAGATGGAATTGTAAAAGTTAAATATAAATAGTGCACATATGTAATTATAAGTATTGCCATTTTTAAAAACTTAAAGTTTTTTTGTATCAATACTCCTTCTTTTATGGTCATTTTATACATTGAAAATAGAACGGATATTTCTACAAGGGTTAAAATACCTAACTTAATCAATGTAGACCATTTTAGTTGTTCGTTTATTCCGAATTTTTTTAGAAATGTAAAGAAAATAAGAGAAAGTATACAACTAAAAGAATAAATGAGTATTACAAACTTTAATGTATCTTTTTGATATGAAATTATAGTTTTTTCATCTTTCACTAATTGACACCCTTTCTTTATAAATATTGTTAGCAGCGTTATTAACAGCAAGCAATAATATTATCGTTTGTAATTATAAAAAATTTAACGATTTTACAATATAATAGTAGATTTATGAGAAAATAATATAGTTATTGAATAATATGCAAAAAATTGATAATATATTTTTAAAAGGTATATATAGTTTCATTAAATATTTAATTAAAATTATAAATATAAATATAAAAGTTTTAAAATAGACGAATGGGAGTGACAGATTATGGGGTTTAGAAATGTAAATATCATAGGCACAGGTGTGTACCATCCAAAGAAAAGGGTAGGAAACGAATTTTTTATTAAACATTTTGACAATAAGGATGTAGACATAAGGGCACTTTTAAATAATCTAGGGAGGAAATATAGATATGTAATCGATAATAAAGAAGAAAATGCATTAACTATGGCGCTAGAAGCCTCTAGGGAGGCATTAAAAAGTGCAAATATATCACCAGAACAATTAGATATGATAGTATTTTCATCAGATACTCCAGAATATTTAACGCCATCTAATGCATTAATAATAAATAAAGAATTAAATGCCCAAAATGCACATATAGTATATGATTTAAATTCTAATTGTGTAGGAATGGTTGTTGCATTGGATCAAGCATCTAGAATGATGAAAACAAACGATGATATAAGATATTGTTTGGTGTGTGGAGGATTATACGTGTCTTCAATAGCAAGAGAAGATTGTAAGTACACTTATCCTGCTTCTGGGGATGCAGGAGCAGCCCTTATATTAGAAGCTAAAGAGGAGAAAACTCTTAGAGGAGTATTAGATTCAAAATATACCACTGTCTCTAAATATTATGATACAATAATGTCTCCAGCTTGTGGTATGACAAAAGCTAGACATAATGATGTAGGAGAATATGAAAAAAAGCAAAGGTGGAGAGGATTTCATTTGGATTTTTTTGCTCCAGAATGGGCAAAGGCAATTACATATTTTTCAAAAAAATTTCATTTTACAATTGATGATATAGAGCTTTTTTTATTATCTCAATATTCAAAGCAATTTATTACGGAAACTGCTAAATATTTAAATATAGAGGATTACCATGATAAATTCACTTATATTGGAGATAAGTATGGATACACTGGCACAACTAGCCCGATAGTAGCTTTTCATCATGCTGTTAAGGGCAAGGATATACCTAGAGGAGCTAAAGCAGTATTTTGTTCTGTAGGTGCAGGAGTAGCTATGTGCTCAGTACTTTATGAATTTTAATTTGGACAACTTATAAGAGAAATTTTTATATACTATTGAATATTTTGACTTTTTGTGGTATCGTTAGATTGTAAAATTTAAAAAAGAAAAATTTAGGTTATTAATATTAAAAGGGAAATTGGTGAAAATCCAATACAGCCCCCGCTACTGTAAGAGGGACGAAAGTTGACTATGCCACTGTATTATACGGGAAGGCCAACAAGTAGAGAGAACTTAAGTCAGGAGACCTGCCTAAGATTTTAAAGTATGCCTTCGGAGGGAAGAGACTACTTATAATTTATTGTATAATTTTAATGGATTAATTCTGTTAAATAGATGATTATAAGAAAAAATTCCCTAACCTATTGGTTAGGGTTTTTTATTTGTGTGTATCTTCTCACCTCAATTATTGAATATATTTATTAGCTCTATTTACTATTTAAATCCTGTGATTTATTTAAAATAAATATAAAAATTAAGAGGGGGATATAAAATGCGTAAAGAAAAACTTAAATTAGCTGCAGCTCTTGCATTACTAGCAGTTATTACGCCTTCCACTGTACAAGCTATGCATATAATGGAGGGATTTTTGCCAGCAAAATGGTGTATTTTCTGGGCTATAGTTACAATACCATTCTTAGTAATGGGAATTAAAAATTTAAATAAGATATTTAAGGAGCAGCCTAATAAGAAAATATTAATTGCTTTAGCTGGAGGATTTGTTTTTGTGTTATCTGCTTTAAAGATACCGTCAGTTACAGGAAGTTGTTCACATCCAACAGGAGTAGGGCTTGGAGCAATTTTATTTGGACCTACAATTATGAGTGTGCTAGGTATAATAGTTTTATTATTTCAATCATTATTACTTGCTCATGGTGGACTAACTACATTAGGTGCAAATACATTTTCTATGGCAATAGTAGGACCTTTAGTATCCTATGCAATATTTAAACTTTTAAAGAAAAACAATGTTAAGACATCAACTTGTGTATTTTTCGCAGCAGCTTTAGGAGATTTAGCTACATATGTTGTTACAGCTACTCAGTTATCTATAGCTTTTCCAGCTACATCAGGAGGTATAGGAGCTTCACTTGTAAAATTCTTAGGTATATTTGCAGTAACTCAAATACCTTTAGCTATAGCAGAGGGACTTTTAACTACTGTAGTTTACAACCTACTTTTAGATTATAAACGTGAAGGGGTGTTAAAAGATGAAAGCATCAACTAATACGGGCACTTCAACAAAAAAGAAGAATATAATTTTACTTTTAATAACATTGGCACTTATTATAACTCCTTTAGTATTTAAGAGCGGAGCTGAATTTGCAGGTGCTGATGATCAGGCAGAAGGGGCTATAACGGAAATAAACCCAGGATATAAACCATGGTTTGAAAGCATTTGGGAACCACCAAGTGGAGAAATAGAAAGTTTACTTTTCTGTGCACAAGGAGCTATAGGTGCAGGGGTTATAGGATATACATTAGGTTATTTTAAAGGAAAGAAAAAAAGTGCTTCTGATAGATAAATATGCATACACCAATAGATTAAGAAATTTTAATCCTATGGCAAAATTCTTTTTTGCCATAGGAATACTAATTTTATCCCTAAATATGAGGGATTATAGATTTAATCTATGTATTTTTCTATTTCTACTGATACTAACAGTAGGAGTTGCTGGAATTCCTTTTAAAAAGTATACTAAACTCCTTTGTATCCCTACAGCTTTTTTAATTGTGAGTCTTATAACTATTTTAATATCCTGTTCTCCTAAAAGGGAATTGTTTTTATGGGCACTACCACTGTCAAAAAATTACATAGGCATAACTAGAGATGCAATTGTTACCTGCAGACATGTATTTTTCAGAGCTATGGCTTGTGTAGCTGCCACATATTTTATGGCATTAACTATACCTATGAATCAACTTATAGTGGTTTTTAAAAAATTTAGATTGCCTAAGGTATTTATTGAACTTTTAATATTAATTTATAGATTTATATTTATATTTTTAGAAGAGTGCAAGGAAATACACACTGCTCAAGAAATGAGATTTGGGTATAATAATAGAAAAAATTCTTATAAGTCTCTTTCGCTTTTAATACGATGCTTATTTGTAAGAGTTATGCTTAAATATGAAGAATTAATTATATCATTAGAAAGTAAGCTTTATGATGGAGAGTTTAAAATGTAGAATTTAAGATGAAAAAGAAAATATAGTAGATAAATGATAATTGCATGGTGATTTAAATAAGATACTCTTAAAACATAACTTTTAATGGATAAAAGAAGGGGATGAAAATATGCTTAGGACGGAAAATTTAACCTATGTGTATGAGGATGGAACTGTAGCATTAGATAATATTAACATAGATATGAATAAGGGAGATAGAATAGGAATAATAGGGGCTAATGGTTGTGGAAAGTCAACACTTTTTTTAAATATCATAGGAATATTAAAACCTAAAAAAGGTTCGGTAATTTATGAGGGTGAGAAAATTCAATATAATAAGAAGTTTTTAAGGAAATTTAGGCAAAAGGTAAGTATAGTTTTTCAAGATCCAGATAAGCAAATATTTTATTCTAATGTGTATGATGATGTGGCTTTTGCTCTTAGAAATTTAGACTTTCCTGAGGATACAATAAAAGAGAGAGTAGAGTGTGTATTAAGAAAAACAGGAGCTTACGAATTTAAGGAAAAACCGGTACATTTTTTAAGTTATGGTCAGAAAAAAAGAGTAGCTATGGCAGGTGTTTTAGCTATGGATAGTGATATAATATTACTTGATGAACCTACTGCAGGATTGGATCCAGTGATGACTGAAAGTGTCACAGAAATAATACATAAGCTAGGAGAAGAGGGCAAGAAGATAGTTATATCTAGCCATAACATGGATTCTATATATGACATATGTGATTATGTGTATGTACTTAGTAAGGGCAAGGTAGTAGGAGAAGGAAGTGTAGAGGAAGTATTTACAAAGGAGGAGCTTCTTAAAGAAGCTGGTCTAAATCAGCCTTGGCTTGTAAAACTTCATAAAAATTTGCAGGTGCCTTTGTTTAAGAACGAGGAAGGTTTTTATAATTATTGGAGGGAACAATATGGAAATAGCAGTAGTAGGAGTTAATCATAATACTACTCCTATAGAAGTTAGAGAAAAAGTTTCTTTTACCGAAACTAAAAAGATAGAAGGAATAAATTATTTACTGGATGGACGCATTAATGAAGCGGTTATTTTATCTACTTGTAATAGAAGTGAAATATACATATGCAGTAATAAGATAAATGAGGGAATAAAAGATGTAGAAAAATTCTATAAGGAATTCTTTCATATAAATCATATACATGACTATATATTTGTGAAGAAAGGTAAAGAGGCTATAAATCATATTTATATGGTGGCTGCAGGCATGGATTCTGTGGTATTAGGAGAGGATCAAATTTTAGGACAAGTTAGGGAGGCTCTAGAATTTTCTATGGAAGTCGGGGGCAGTAAAAAGATACTAAATAAGCTTTTTAGAGAAGCTATAACTGCTGCTAAAGATATAAAGTGTAGGCTTAAGATATCCGAAATACCTCTTTCAACTAGTTATATTGGTATTAAACTTTTAAAAGAGCAACTACAATCCTTAAATGGTAAAAAGGCTCTTATAGTAGGTGCAGGAAAAATAAGTAGTTTAAGCTTAAAATATTTAAAAGAAGAGGGTTTAGATGAAATCTATATAACCAATAGAACTCATGGAAAATTAAAGGATTTGTGTTTTCAGTTTCCGGAGCTTAAGACTATAAAATATGAAGAAAGATATTCTCTTTTAAATGATATAGATATTGTCATAACTGCTACATCAGCTCCACATATGATATTTACTAAGAAGGATATGCCAAACATTAAAAAAGAGCTTTATATAATGGATTTGGCTCTTCCAAGGGATGTGGAGGAAAAGGTTGAAGGAATGAAAAATGTACATCTTTATGATATAGATGATCTAAAGAAAACTTCTGAGGAAAATTTAATAAAAAGAGAAGAACTAGCTAAAGAGGCTTTGGAGATAATAAGAGAAGATGTGGAAGAATTTATAGAGTGGCTTGAAAAGGTAAAGGTTGATCCTGTTATAAAATCTTTGAATGACAGATGCAGTGAAATTCAACAAGATACTTTAGATTACATAAATAGAAAATTAGATTTAGACTGTAGGGAAAAGAAGATAATAGAGAAGATGTTGGGTTCTGCTTTAAAGAGGGTTATAAGAGAACCTATAAAGAACCTTAAGGATATAAAAGAAACTGATCATATGGATACCTATATAGATATGGTGAATAAATTATTTGATTTTTAAGGAGAAGAGATATGTTCTATCCACTTATGATAGATTTGGATAATAAAAAAATAGTATTAATTGGTGGGGGACACGTGTCCCTTAGAAAAAGTAAGAAGTTTTTAGAGTATGGAGCTGAAGTTTATGTTGTTGCTCCTAGCTTTCAGGAATATTTTTCTGTTTTAAAAGAAGCTTATGCAGAAAAGCTTTGTTTAGTTAAAGATAATTATAAAAGTGAATATATAATGGATGCTTTTTTAGTAGTAGCCTCAACTAATTCAAAGGAGGTAAATAGTAAAATAGCATCTTTTTGTGTTGAAAAAAACATACTTTGTAATGTAGTTGATGATATAGAAGATTCAAGTTTTATAGTACCCTCTACAGTGAAAAGGGGCGACCTTTTAATTTCAGTGTCCACTTTAGGGAATAGTCCATCCCTTTGTGCTAAAATAAGAAGGGAGCTGGAACAAACTTATGGTGAAGACTATGAAGAATACGTCAGTTTGCTTGGGAAAGTAAGAAAAATTATTCTAGAAACTTGTAAGGATAATAGTGAGAAGAAAAATATTTTAAATAACTTAGCAAATTTGAAGCTACAAGAGCTTAAGGATTTTTATAAACAATTAAAAATAAATCCTTATAGTTATAAATGTATGAGTGACTTATAAATTACATAATTCCACCACATTGTACCTTTTTGTGGTTTGATCATTTATATATATTCTAATTTAGGAAGGGAGATTTTAAGAGCATGAAAGTAATTGTTGGGTCTAGGGGCAGTAAATTGGCGATTACACAAACTAATTGGGTTATAGATAAGATAAAAAAAGCGAATCCACATGTGGAAGTGGAGCTTAAAGTGATAAAGACAAAGGGAGATAAAATTCAAAATGTAGCCTTAGATAAAATAGGAGATAAGGGTATTTTTGTTAAGGAAATAGAGCAAGAGCTTCTAGAAGGAAAGATAGACATAGCAATTCACAGCATGAAGGACATGCCATCAACTCTTCCAGAGGGACTTAAGTTTTCTTATGTGCCAAAGAGGGAGGACTTTAGAGATGTGATAATTCTTAGAGAAGGGTATAATTCTTTAAAGGACTTGCCACAGGGAGCTAGAATAGGTACAGGCAGTAAAAGAAGAAAATATCAGCTTTTAAAGTATAGACCGGATTTAGATATAGTACCTATAAGGGGGAACATAGATACTAGAATAAGAAAAATAGAAGAAGAAAATCTTCATGGAGTAGTCTTGGCTGCAGCAGGTGTAAATAGATTAGGTATGGATGACAAAATCAAGAATAGAATTTTTTATGTAGACGAGGAAATAATACTTCCAGCACCAGCGCAAGGAATCCTTGCTATAGAGATAAGAAAAGATGATACCAAAATAGAAGAAATATTAAAGCCTATTCACCATGAAGAAAGCAAAACTCAAGCGGAGGCCGAAAGAGGATTTCTAGAGGCCATAGAGGGAAGTTGCCACATACCTGTGGGAGCTTTATGTACGGTAAATGGAGAAGAAATTAGTATAGATGGATTGTTTGGTTTAGAAGATGGAAGTGTAATGGTTAGAAAAATTGTAAAAGGAAAAAAAGAAGAAGCTAGAGAACTGGGACTTAAATTGGCGGAAGAAATCAGAGAGGAGATGAAAAACGTTGAAAGGTAAGGTATACTTAATAGGTGCAGGACCTGGAGATTATGAATTACTTACTTTAAAGGGTCTTAACTGTATTAGAAAAGCAGACATAGTTGTTTACGATAGACTTGCTAATGATAGCTTTTTAAAGGAAACTAAGGCAGGTTGTGAATTTATATATGTAGGTAAAGAGTCTAAAAATCACACTAAAACTCAAGATGAAATAAATGAAATTATAGCAGAAGAAGCTTTAGAGGGTAAAACCGTTGCAAGACTTAAAGGGGGAGACCCTTATGTATTTGGAAGAGGTGGAGAAGAGGGCGAATTTCTTTTAGAAAAAGGTGTGGATTTTGAAGTAGTTCCCGGCATAACCTCTGCAATTGGAGGTCTTTGTTATGCAGGTATACCTATAACTCACAGGGACTATGCATCATCTTTTCACGTTATAACAGGTCACCTAAAGGAAGAAGATAAGGAATTAAACTGGGAAGCACTAGCTAAATTAGATGGAACCCTTGTATTTTTAATGGGTATGGCTAATCTGCAAAATATATGTAATAACTTAATAGAACAGGGTAAATGTAAGGATACACCAGTTGCCATAATAAACTGGGCTACAAGACCGGAACAAAAGGTAGTAACAGCAACATTAGAAACCATATATGAGGTGGTACAAAGAGAAGGAATAAAACCACCTAGCCTTATAGTTGTTGGTGGTGTAGTTGCTTTAAGAGATAAGCTGAACTTCTTTGAAAAAAAGCCTTTATTTGGTAAAAATATAGTGGTTACAAGAGCAAGAACTCAAAGTAGCAAATTAGTAGAGGAGCTAAAGAGCTTAGGTGCTGATGTTGTAGAGTTTCCAACTATAAAAATAAAAGAAATAATTCCTAATGAACAATTAGATAATAGTATAAGATGTTTAAAGGAATATTCTTATGTAGTATTTACCAGTATAAATGGAGTAAATATATTCTTTAAAAGGCTGATGAATTTGGGCTTTGACAGTAGAGTTTTTGGAGGTACAAAAATAGTAGCTATAGGATCTTCTACAGCTAAAGAGCTTACTAAGTACGGGCTTATAGCGGATATAGTTCCAGATAAGTTTGTAGCAGAGGAATTATTTAAGGAATTGGAAAATGTTATAACTAAGGAAGATAAGGTGCTTATTCCAAGAGCTAGTGAAGCTAGAGAAATTTTAGTTGAGAAATTAAGCAAATTATGCTTTGTTAAAGAAGTTAAAATATACGATACTGTAGCAGGAGAGGGAAAGAGAGAAAAAATAATAGAACTTTTAAAGGATGGTAAAATAGACTACATAACATTTACTAGCTCCTCTACAGTTAAAAATTTAGTTAAAATATTAGGTGAGAAAAATTTAAGCTTATTAGATGGGGTGAAACTCATGTCTATAGGACCTATTACTTCTAAAACCATAGAGGAGTTTGGACTTAAAGTTTATAGGGAAGCGGAAGAATATACTATTAGTGGACTAGTGCATAGTTTACTAGCGTGCCAGTATTAGTGGGCTAGGGTGTCAGAGGGCTAGAATGCTAGTTGTTGTAAATCTCTAGTCTCAATTGTCAATTCTCAACTATAACTGAGAGTGAGAGATTAGTTTAGGAATGACATTGAATATTTTAAATTTAGGAGATATCTTTAGTTATTTAAAATATAAATAAAAGTAATTAAATATAGTAAAATGTACTTATGAAAAGGAAGTGAGTACATTTGAAGAATAATAACTATAAACCAAATGAATTTGCAGAATTAATTAATGTATCAGTTAGAACATTACAAAGATGGGATAATGAAGGAATATTAAAAGCATTTAGAACACCAACAAATAGGAGATATTATACTTATGAGCAATACAAAGAAAATATAAGAAAAAGATAAAGGAAGATGAAGAAGTTGAAAAAAGCATACAAAATAGAGATTAAACCAACAGAAGAACAGAGAACTAAAATTCATCAAACTATTGGTGTAAGCAGGTTCATATACAATTTTTATATTGCTCATAATAAAGAAGTTTACGAAAAAGAGAAAAAATTTATTAGTGGTATGGATTTTTCTAAATGGCTTAATAACAAATATATTCCTAATCATCCTGACAAAGCTTGGATTAAAGAAGTGTCTTCCAAAGCTACTAAACAAGCCATTATGAATGGAGAAAAAGCATTTAAAAAATTCTTTAAAGGGGAAAGCGGCTTTCCTAAATTTAAGAAAAAGAAAAATCAAGATGTTAAAGCTTATTTTCCTAAGAATAACAAATCAGATTGGACTATTGAAAGACATAGAGTTAAAGTACCAACTTTAGGTTGGATTAGATTAAAAGAATTTGGATACATTCCAGTTAACTCTATAGTTAAAAGTGGTACAGTAAGTCAAAAAGCAGATAGATATTTTGTTTCAATTTTAGTTGAAGAAGCTATTAATTTAGACAATAAATCTTATTCAGAAGGAATAGGCGTAGACCTTGGATTAAAGAATTTTGCAATTTGTAATAATGGTTTATCTAAAAAGAATATTAACAAAACTAAAACAGTTAAAAAAGCAGAAAAGAAACTAAAACGTGAGCAAAGAAAGCTTTCAAGAAAATATGAAAGTTTAAAATTAAGAAATAAAAAAGAGAAAGGAGAAGCTACTCGTCAAAATATCCAAAAACAAATAGTAAAGGTACAAAAACTTCATCAAAGACTTACAAATATAAGAACTGATTATATAAATAAAACAGTGAATGAGTTAATAAAACAAAAACCAAGTTTTATAACTATTGAAGATTTAAATGTAAGTGGAATGATGAAGAATAGACATTTAGCTAAAGCGGTTGCTGGGCAAAAGTTTTATGAATTTAGAACTAAGCTTATTTCAAAAGCTAAACAAAATGGCATTGAGATAAGAATAGTTAATAGATTCTATCCAAGTAGTAAAGTGTGTAGCTGTTGTGGAGCATATAAGAAAGATTTAAAACTATCTGATAGAGTTTACAAATGCAGTTGTGGGCTTTCTATTGATAGAGATTTAAATGCTTCAATAAATTTAGCTAATGTTAAAGAATATAAGATAGCTTAATTAAACAAGCACTTATATGTGTACCCAAGGCTATTTGGGGAATTAACGACTGCGGAGTACTATACAAACTGTAGTAGCTTAGGCAAGACAGAGTACGTTGAAGCAGTAACAATCTCAATATGGATACATTTGACCATGTTTTGAGTAGCAGGATTTGAAATGAACATTGTAAAGAGACCTAGAAGGCTTAGGGTAAATGAAACTATAAGAAGTATTGTAAGAGAAACAAAAATAAATATTGAGGATCTTGTTTATCCTTTGTTTGTGGTAGAAGGAGAAAACATTAAAGAAGAAATTAAGTCTATGCCAGATAATTATAGATTTTCTATAGATAAATTATTAGAGGAAGTTAAAGAACTTCAGGAATTGGGTATAAAATCTATATTGTTATTTGGAATTCCGGAGCATAAGGATGAGTGTGGAAGTGATGCTTATGACGAGAATGGAATAATACAAAAGGCAGTTAGAGCTATAAAGGTTAATTTCCCTAAGATGTATGTAATAACTGATATTTGTATGTGTGAATATACATGTCATGGTCATTGTGGTATTTTAACTGAGGATGGATATGTTGACAATGATAAGACTTTAGAATATCTTGGTAAAATAGCAGTAAGTCATGCTTTGGCAGGAGCAGATATGGTGGCACCATCAGATATGATGGATGGTAGAGTTGGATACATGAGAGAAGCCCTTGATAAGGCGGGATATGTTAATGTTCCAATAATGGCTTATAGCGCAAAATATTCCTCAGCTTTTTATGGACCATTTAGGGATGCTGCGGATTCAGCACCATCTTTCGGAGATAGAAAGGCTTATCAAATGGACCCTGCTAATATAAATGAAGCTGTAAGAGAAGTGGAGCTTGATATAGAGGAAGGCGCTGACATAGTTATGGTAAAACCAGCACTTCCATATCTTGATGTTATAAGAAAGGTTAAGGATACCTTTAACATTCCAATAGCAGCTTACAATGTAAGTGGAGAGTATTCTATGATTAAAATGGCAGTAGATAACGGACTTTTAAACGAGTCAGCTATTATGGAATCTTTAGTTTCTATAAAGAGAGCAGGAGCGGATATTATTATAACGTATTTTGCAAAATATGTGGCAAAAGAAATAAGAGATAAATAACTCAACTTTCGCATATAAATTTTAAGCTCTACATTATACAAGGTAAGAAGTAAAAGTGAAAAGTAAGAAGTAATAGGTAAAAAGAAAGAGCTATTGAAAAATTTCAGCAAAGCTGAAATTTTACTACAACTATTACTTCTTACCTATTACTTATCTGTAAATTTTAAATTATATATTGAAAGGGAAAGGTGAAAAAAGTGAAACATTGCAATTCAGAGAAGCTTTTTGAAGAAGCTCAGAAATACATACCTGGAGGCGTTAACAGCCCTGTTAGAGCATTTAGATCTGTAGGATTAAATCCTATATTCATAGAAAGAGGCAAAGGCTGTAAGATTAAAGATGTAGATGAAAATGAATATATAGATTATATATGTTCTTGGGGTCCTTTAATGCTTGGACATAGCAATGAGGAATTACTAGAAGGTATAGAAGAAGTCGTTAGTAAGGGAACGAGCTTTGGAGTGCCTACAGAAATAGAAGTCAAAATGGCTAAATTTATAGTAGAAGCTTATCCATCTGTAGATATGGTGAGAATGGTTAACTCAGGAACAGAGGCCACCATGAGTGCGTTAAGAGTCGCAAGAGGATATACAAATAGAAACAAGATAGTTAAATTCGAAGGTTGTTATCATGGACATTCAGATGCTCTTTTAGTTAAATCAGGCTCAGGAACTATAACCTTTGGAGTGCCTACAAGTCCAGGAGTTCCTGCGGATACAGTAAAGGACACTTTAGTTTGCAAGTACAATGATATGGAAAGTGTAAAGGAAGTATTTAAAAAATATGGTAATGATATAGCTGCAGTTATAGTAGAGCCTGTAGGTGGAAATATGGGAGTAGTTCCAGGAAAAAAAGAGTTTTTACAAGGATTAAGGGATATAACTAAACAATACGGATCAGTTTTAATATTTGACGAAGTAATAACAGGTTTTAGAATTGCCTTTGGAGGAGCTCAAGAAGTGTATGGTATAGAACCAGACATGACTTGTTTTGGAAAAATAATAGGGGCAGGTCTTCCAGTAGGTGCTTATGGAGGAAAGAAAGAAATAATGGAAATGGTATCGCCAGTAGGTCCTGTGTATCAAGCGGGAACTCTATCAGGAAACCCATTAGCTATGCATATGGGATATAAAAACTTAAACATATTAAAAAATAATAAGCACATATATGAAGAATTGGAACAAAAGGCCATAAAGCTTGAAAAAGGAATAAATGAAAATATTAAAGAACTAGGAATAAAGGCAACAGTAGTTAGATTTAAAGCAATGCTTTGCCTGTTCTTAGCAGAAGGGCCTTTTGACAACTTCCAAGAAGTTATGAAGTGTGATACAGAAAAATATGCTGTATACTTTAAGGAAATGTTAGATAGAGGAATACTTCTTCCACCAGCACAATTTGAAGCTATGTTCTTGTCAGCTGCCCATGGTGATGAAGAACTTGAGTATACTATAAAATGTAATTATGAAGCTTTAAAGGTTGCATTTCAAAAATAGATAAAGAAAAATTTCAGCTTCTATTAAACTGGGAGATGAGTGTAATAAAATTCTATAATAATGATTTTTAATAACAATTCGAAGTTTCAGTTAGAATATAAGTTCTAGCTTAAGCTTCGATTTTTTTATTTTGATTGATCATTAATTATACTTTATACCTAAAAGCTAAGAAGTAAATACATGGATAAAAATATAATTGTTTATAAAAAAGGGGCTTTACATTTACAAAGTACTGGTGTATTATATCAGTAGAACACTAACACGTTGGTACTGGTATAAGATTTAATAAAAAATAAAAAGTATGGAGGTGGCAGTAAATAGAGATGATTGAAAAATTTGATGAAAAGCTTCCAATCTACATTCAAGTGGCAAACATTATTAAAAAGCAAATTATATCTTCAAAATTAAAAGAAGGAGATAAATTGCCATCTGTAAGAGAATTATCTTCAATTTTAAAGGTCAATCCCAACACTGTTCAAAGAGCATATGGAGAGCTTGACAAGGAAAAGTTAACTTTTACTCAAAGGGGTACCGGATCTTTTGTTATAGAAGATAAAAATAAAATTAATAGCTTAAGAAGAGAGATGGCTAATGAAGTTATAGAATTCTTTTTTAAAGAGATGAAGGAATTAGGATTTAAATCAGAAGATATAAAAGATATAGTTGTAGAAAAGATTCAAGGGGAGGAAAAATAAATGGAATATATTTTAAGTTGTAAAGATTTAACTAAAAATTATTTTACTAAGACAGCATTGAAAGACGTAGATTTAAATATACCAAAAGGAAAAATAATAGGACTTTTAGGGCCAAATGGTAGTGGGAAAACAACTTTTATGAAAATTGCAGCAGGTATATTAAGGCAGTCTTCAGGAGAAATGATGATAGATGGACAAAGGCCGGGAGTACATTCAAAGGCAATAGTCTCTTACTTGCCAGACAAAACTCATCTGTATAAATGGATGAAAATAGATGATGCAATACAATTATTCAAGGATTTTTATGAAGATTTTGATGAAGCTAGAGCTGATGAACTTCTAAAGTTTATGAAGTTAGAAAGAAACATGAGTGTAAAAGAGTTGTCTAAAGGAATGTACGAAAAGTTAAGTCTTACTTTAGTCTTATCTAGAAAGGCCAAACTTTATATATTAGATGAGCCTTTGGGAGGGGTTGACCCAGTGGCAAGAGAGCAAATACTTGATGCCATTATAAATAATTGTAATGAGGAAAGTTCTATGATAATAACAACACATTTAGTTAGAGATATAGAAAGAGTTTTTGAAGATGTAGCATTTTTAAAGGATGGACAAATAGCCCTTTATGGTAATGCAGAAGAGCTTAGAATGGAAAGAGGAAAATCCATAGATGAACTATATAGAGAGATATTTGGGGAATAAAGTTAGTTGTTTAATAAAAAAGATTAAGGTTATAATATCTAGTTATCCAGGGAGGTATATACAATGGGAAAATTAATGAAATATGATTTAAAAGGTGGATATAAAAAGTTTGCTATACTTTTTATAATAACAATTCTTTTAGATACGATTATATTATTGAAATTGAATAGTGATAATGTGCCATTAAATACAATGTTTATTTTCTTAGTGGCTTTTGCTTCTACACTAATGGTTTTAATATTTTGTTCTAGTGATTTTGAGAAGGAGTTATATGACGAACGAGCTTATTTAACATTTACTCTACCAGTTAAAGGAACACAGATAGTAGCTTCTAAAGTAGTGGTATATTTAATATGGGCAATTATAAATTCGATAATAATTGGTATATTTTTCATGATGTATACAAAAAAAATCACAGGCATTATGGGCATAAGTAATGTAGCTTTTAGTGATCATGTATACTGGCCAGTTATTTTAATAAACTTAATTAGAGCTATTTTTTCTATGGCTTCATTCATTTTATTGATACATCTATGCACTATATTGCCAAGATTAGCTAATTTAAATGTTAAATTAGGAAAATTTATGTCTGGAGTTATTTTTATAGCTATATTAGTTGGTATAGGTTATTTAGGGACAAAAATAGCACAAGCATTTCCTAAGGAGATCTATATAAGTTCTAAGGGAATTACAGATTATGCAGTTATAGAATCAAGTGTTATGGATAACATAACCGGGCTAAATGGAATAGTATTGCCATTAAAAGTTACTGTTATAAATATTGCTAGTAGTATATATGATATAGTTCTATTTATAATATTCTTTGCAGCTAGTTCTTATCTTTTAGAGAAAAAGATAGACTTAAAATAGGAACTAATTAAGTGGTTATAGTTAAAAAACATTTATGAAATAAAAAAAGCAGTAAGGAGACGTGAAGTACTTACTGCTTTTCTTTTAAATTATTTTCATTATATTTTTTATATGCGTATAAGTAAGTAGGAAAATTAATAATAAGAATAACTATAAAAATTACAATAAACTTAATAGACATATTACTATAATTATATAAGTAAATACTAACATAAATTACAAATTAATCAATATATATGCGTGGAACATATAAAAACTTTTCCTAGTGTGTCCACATAAGAAATATTGAGAAAAACAGATGAAAAAGAAGAAATAATAGAGTAATACGGTTAAATTGATAAAAACATGATAAAAACAAGCATATATACATGATATTATATAACACGTCGCTGAAACACGGCGAGAAAGTTCAACATAAAATAAACTTTATAAAATGACTTGTAAGGTTAAAACAAACCTAAAAGTTCAAAAAAAGTTTAAAAATATGTTGACAGAAAAAGTGGTTAGATGATATAATAATCAAGTCGCTTGAAGCGGCAGAGAAAATTGGTCTTTGAAAATTAAACAGAGATGATGATGATAAATCATAAAGTCAGTGAATTTGAGTTTGAGATTGAACTTTAAATTGAGAGTTTGATCCTGGCTCAGGACGAACGCTGGCGGCGTGCCTAACACATGCAAGTCGAGCGATGAAGTTCCCTTCGGGGAACGGA